>JACMKK010000511.1 GCA_014380115.1 Luteimonas sp.
CAGGGCCCGTTCGAGCAACGCGAAATCGAGCGGCGTGCCAGCGTCGAGATGCAGGCCGCCGCGGTCGCGATCGTCCGCGGGTGGTGCGCGGCCGGCTGCCGGCGCATCGGCGTGGTGCAGCCACTGCCACAGCTGGGTGCGCGCGATCTCGGCCGTGGCCGCGTCCTCCATCAGCCAGTGGATCGGCACGCAGCCATTGCCGTCCAGCCAGGCGGCGAGGTAGCGCACGCAGACCTCGACATTGGCATCGAAGCCGGCGCGGGTGATGGTGCCGAGCGCCGGTTTGATCAGGTCGTGGCGGGTCACCTGGACATCTTCGCGCAACACCTGCTGCTGGTGCTGGCCCGGCATGTGCTCGTCGAAGATCGCACGTGCGATCGGGATCAGCGCCGGATGCGCGACCCAGGTGCCGTCGTGGCCGGCCGTTACCTCGCGCAGCTTGTCGGCCTGCACGCGCGCCAGCGCCGCGGCGTTGGCATCGGCGTCACCGCTGATCGGGATCTGCGCCGCCATGCCGCCCATCGCATGCGCGCCGCGGCGGTGGCAGGTCTGGATCAGCAGCTCCGAATAGGCCTTCAGGAACGGCTGCGTCATCGTCACCTGTCCGCGCTCGGGCAACACGCGGTCGCGGTGTGCGCGAAAGGTCTTGATGTAGGAAAAGATGTAGTCCCAGCGCCCGCAGTTGAGGCCGACGATGCGCTCGCGCAGGGCATGCAGGATCTCGTGCATCTCGAACGCCGCCGGCAGCGTCTCGATCAGGACCGTGACCTTGAGCTGTCCCGATGGCAGGCCGAGCACCGCCTCGATCTCCGCCAGCACGTCCTGCCACAGCGCAGCCTCTTCCATCGACTGCAGCTTGGGCAGGTAGAAATAGGGTCCGCGGTCCTTCGCCGCGAGCGCGTGCGCATTGTGAAAAGCGAACAGGCCGAGGTCGAACAGGCTAGCGCTGATGCGCTCGCCGTCGACCAGCACGTGTTTCTCGTCGAGGTGCCAGCCACGCGGGCGCACGAGCAGCACCGCTTGCTCCGCGAACGGCTTGAGTGAATAGCGTTTGCCGCCGTCCGCGACGAACTCCAGCGTGCCCGCGATCGCCTCGCGCAGCGCGCGCTGGCCGCCGATCAGGTTGTCCCAGGTCGGCGTGGTCGAGTCCTCGAAATCCGCCATGTAGCAACTGGCGCCGGAGTTGAGCGCGTTGATGACCATCTTCGGATCGACCGGCCCGGTGATCTCGACGCGGCGGTCGAGCAAGGCCGACGGGATCTCGGCCACGCGCCAGTCGCCTTCGCGCAGGCCGCGCGTCTCCTCGCGGAAGTCGGGCAGGTGTCCGTTATCGAATGACACCTGGCGCTGACGGCGGGCCGACAGCCGCCCCTGACGGCAGGCCTCGAAGTGGCGATGCAGGCCGGCGAGGAAGTCCAGCGCCTGCGGCGTCAGCAGGTCCGGCTGGCCATCGGCGTTGGCAAGGACTTCGATCACTGGCGGCGTGTCCCTGGGGACTGCGGACATGACGGCTCCGCGCTCGGTGGGTGGGCTATCACCATCCGTCGCGGTACTGTATTTGACAAGACAGTTTTTTCAATGCTACTCATAAGTTGTCCTAATACATGGTCTGAAACCTTGGCGGACCGCCCCTCTACCCCGCGTTTCGCCTACAAGGGCGATCGCCTGAAACCGCTTCGCGCCTTCTGCCAGACCGCGCGCCTGGGCTCGGTTTCGCGCGCGGCCGAGGCGCTATACGTCAGCCAGCCGGCGATCACCCTGCAATTACAGGCCCTGGAGCGTGACCTCGGCATCAAGCTGTTCGAGCGCAGCGGGCGGCGCCTAATCCCGACCCGCGAGGGCGAGGCCCTCTACGAGCTGGCGCGGCCACTGGTCGAGGGCCTCGACGGGCTCGACGCCGCCTTCCGCGACCAGATCCGCGGCCTAGATGCCGGCGAGCTGCACGTCGCCGCCGGCAGTTCCACGATCCTGTATCTGTTGCCGAAGATCGTCGAAGCCTTTCGCGCCGCGCAGCCGGACGTGCGCCTGATCCTGCACAACGTCACCGGCGCCGGTGGCCTGAACCTGCTGCGCTCGGACGAAGTCGACCTCGCCGTCGGTTCGATGCTCGACACACCCAGCGACCTCAGCTACGCGCCGATCTACGAATTCGAGCCGATGCTGATCACGCCATTGGCGCACCCACTGGCGAAGCTGCGCGAGCTGCGCCTCGAGGATCTCTCGCCCTACGGCCTGATCCTGCCGCCGAAACGCCTGACCACCTACCGCCTGGTCGACCTGGTGTTCCAGCAGAACCGCGTGCCCTACACCGTGGCGCTCGAAGTCGGCGGCTGGGAAGTCATCAAGCAATACGTCGCGATGGGCCTGGGCGTCAGCATCGTCACTGCGATCTGCCTGACCGAAGCCGACCGCGGACGACTCGCCGCGCGCTCACTCGCAAAGTATTTTCCTGCGCGCAGCTATGGCGTGGTGTTGCGCAAAGGCAAGTACCTGTCGCCGCAGGCGCGTGCGTTTGTCGATTTGATCCAGCCGCATTTGTTTGAGCGGCGGGATTATTACGAGGGTGGGCATTCGGAGAGGTAGTGATGAAGCCCGCTTTTGGCCAAAAGCGGCCATTCAACGCCTGATTTAAGCCGAGCCGCGAAGCGGCTTCGGCTTGAAATGAGTCGCTAATCCTGCCGCCGCTACGGAAGTGTGAACTTGCGAGCGGTACGTAACGGCCAGATTGAGGTGAAACGTGCGCCACCGACCAAGCGAAACGCGGCTGAAACGCCGTGCAGGATGCCCAATCTTTCTAGAACGTCTTTTGCGCGCCGAAAAGAGTGCCGTGGGTCATCGGTTAGGGCAAATAAGTTGATCTCCTTGGGACTGACGTCGTAGCCGTCTAGCTCGGCAGCCCGGCCCAGCGCCTCCTTCAACTCGCTCTCTATCGTTGCAAGGAAGGCTTCATCCTCCAGCGACTTACGCCAAAACTTGATTACGAGCTGGTAGTCCATCTGGGTTTGTAGGCCTGACGCCTGAATTAAGCCGACCGCGAAGCGGCTTCGGCTTGAATGAATTGTTAGGCATCATATGCCGGCTTTCGACCTGTGTGGATGGCCACAATTCCCAGGCTAAGACGCTCAAAGGCGACGTCTATGAAGCCAGCTGCCCGCAACTCCTCGGCTAGAAGCTCGGCGCCTGGAAACTCTCGGATTCCAGCCAAGAGGTAGCGGTATGCGGATGAGTCACCACCCGTCGCCAGCCAGCCGATAGCTGGCATGCACAAAACCATATACGCGAGGTACATGCGGTGCGCGAACGGCCAGGGAATGTTGGACGCTTCGAGAATGATGAGTCGCCCGCCAGGCCGAAGCACACGAAGAGCCTCAGCAAGGGCCTTGTTTCGATCGCAGATCTTCAGTCCAAGAGAGATTGAATATGCATCCACGCTGTCGCTTGCGACAGACGACATCTCTTCAGCGTCTAGTTGTTCAAGCTGGACTTGCGAACGAGCACCAAGACGTCGCTTGGCAACTGTCAGCATCTCGTGACTCAAGTCCGAGGCAGTAATTCTTCGCGACACCGGGAGTTTGTGGGACAACACCCTGAGAATGATGTCGCCAGTACCTGTTGCTCCATCGAGCAGTGTTAACCACGATTCTTCTGCTATGACGATTGCCATGCGCCTCTTCCATAGGCGATGTATGCCAAGGCTGAATAAATCGCAGAGAAAGTCGTAGCGAGATGCGATGCGACCGAAGACGTCGTCTTTGCTGGGGTGAAACTCGGCCGCGTTTTCGTGTTGATGCATCCGGTGATGCCTAACTACCTAATAGACGGACCCGTAGCACGTAGGTGGGCCTTGGCCCACCGTCTCTTCGCACCAAACCTATCGTATCTTCACGAAGTGGTGGGCTGGAGCTCACCCTACGAAAGAAAACGGGATGGCTGGCGCGCCATCCCGCCTTTGATCGCCGGTATCGATCGCAGGCGTTGCCTTTACTTCAACCCACGACTCTCCAACAACGGCTCCACGCTCGGATCCTTGCCGCGGAAATCGCGGTACAGCGTGGCGAGGTCGACGGTGTTGCCGCGCGAGAGGATCTTGTCGCGGAAGATCTGGCCGTTCTCGGCGGTCATGCCGCCATGCTCCTTGAACCACTCGAACGCGTCGTCGTCGAGCACTTCCGACCAGAAGTAGGCGTAGTAGCCGGCGGAATAACCGCCGCCCCAGATGTGGTCGAAGTACGAGGAGCGGTAGCGCGGCGGGACTTCCGCCAAATCGACTTTGAAGCGCTTGAGCGCGTCGGCTTCGAACTTGTCGACGTCCTGCAGCATCGTGTCGCTCGGCAGCGTGTGCCAGGCCATGTCGAGCAAGGCCGCGGACAGGTACTCGGTGGTCGCGTAGCCCTGGTTGAAGGTCTTGGCCTTCTTGATCTTGTCGACCAGCGCCTGCGGCATGGGCGCGCCGGTCTGGTAGTGCTTGGCGTAGTTGGCGAAGATCTTCGGATCGGTCGCCCAGTGCTCGTTGAACTGCGACGGGAACTCCACGAAGTCGCGCGAGGTGCTGGTGCCGGCGATGCTCGGGTATTTCACGTTCGAGAACATGCCGTGCAGCGCGTGGCCGAACTCGTGGAACATCGTGGTGACGTCGTCGAAGCTCAGCAGTGCCGGCTGGCCGGGCGCGGGCTTGGTGAAGTTGCAGACGTTGTAGACCACGGGCTTGGTGCCGGTCAGGCCGTCCTGCTCGACGAACACGTCCATCCACGCACCGCCGGACTTGCTGTCGCGCTTGAAATAGTCGGTGTAGAACAGCGCCAGCGAGCTGCCGTCCTTGTCGAACACTTCATAGACGTGCATGTCGGGATTGTAGGTTGGGATGTCCTTGCGTTCCTTGAAGGTGATGCCGTAGAGCTGCGTGGCGGCATGGAAGACGCCGTTCTGCAGCACGTTGTTCAACTCGAAGTACGGCTTGATCTGCGATTCGTCAAGGTCGAACTCGGCCTTGCGTACCTGCTCGGCGTAGAAATCCCAGTCCGCGGCGGTGAGCTTGAAGCCGCCTTTCTGCTGGTCGATCACCGCCTGCATCTTCGCGATCTCGCTGCGCGCCTTGGCGGTGGCTGCGGGCACGGTGTCGGTGAGCAGCTTTTCGGCGACTTCTGGCGTCTTCGCCATCTGGTCGCCGAGCTGGTAGGCGGCGAAGTTGGGGAAGCCGAGCAGCTTGGCGCGTTCGGCACGCAACTGCGCGAGGCGCTGGATGACCTTGCGCGTGTCGTTGGCATCGGCGTGCTCGGTGCGCGTTTCGGAGGCTGCGAGCACCTTCGTGCGCAGGTCGCGGTCCTTCAGCGAGACGAGCACCGGTTGCTGCGTGGTGTTCTGCAGCGCGAGCAGCCACTTGCCATCGAGCTTGCGCGCCTTGGCGTCCTGCGCGGCGGAGGCGATGTCGCCGTCGGACAGGCCGGCGAGTTTCGCCTTGTCGTCGACGACCACCGCGCCAGCGGCAGCGGCGGCGACGAGCTTGTTGTGGAAGTCGGTGGAGAGCGTGGTCTCCTCGACGTTGAGCTTGCGCAACGTGGCCTTGTCGCCTTCGGACAGCTGCGCGCCGGCACGCACGAGTTCCTCGTAGTGGCGTTCGACCAGGCGCTTCTGCACCGGATCGAGTTCGAGCTTGTCGCGCTCGTCGTAAATGGTCTTCACGCGCGCAAAGAGTTTGGGGTCGAGGTTGATCTCGTCCTGGTGCGCGGCGAGCTTCGGCGCCATCTCGGTCTGGATCGCCTGGCGCTCGTCGTTGGTGTCGGCCTGCACCAGGCCGAAGAAGATGCGGCTGACGCGGGTCAGCGTTTGGCCGGTGCGTTCCATCGCTTCGATGGTGTTGGCGAAGGTGGCCGGCTCCGGGTTGTCGGCGATCTTGCGGACCTCGGCGAGGTGCTGCTTCATGCCTTCCTCGAACGCCGGCCGGTAGTCGGCGTCCTTGATCTTGTCGAACGGCGGCGCCTGGAACGGCAGCGTGCTCGGCGACAGCAGTGGGTTGTCGGAGGCCGGCTTCGCGGCGGCGGAGCCGTTTGTAGCGGCGGGCGTGGCTTCAGGCGCCTTGTTGTTGCAGGCGCCAAGGGCGAGGCTGATGGCGGCGGCGAGCACGAGGGATCGTGTCATTGGGGTTCCTGGTTCGGAGGGGAGGCGGCTTGGGCGCGACCGCGAGACGTGCCGTCTCGGACCACGCGCCGCGGCGTTTGGTTCCGTCACACGATGCCGTGGTTCTTGCCTTGCCAGGGCAAATACCAGGCGCGGATGCGCTGGATGTCGGCCGCCATGTCGTCGCCGAGATGGAACAACGGACCGATGCCGATGATCTTGTCGGGATAGTGGAAATACGCCGGCAGCACCGGCACGTCGGCGGCGCGCGCGATCTTCCAGAACCCAGTCTTCCAGTGATCGACGCGCTTGCGCGTGCCTTCCGGCGCGAGGCCGAACCAGAACCGACCGTCGTGGTCACCGTCGTTGCGGATCATGTCGGCGAGCTGCTCGACCACGCCCGCGGTGGCCTGGCGGTCGACCGCGATCACGCCGAGCCGGCGCAGGATCGGGCCGAGTGGCCACCAGAACAGCTGGTGCTTGCCGAGGATCTTGATGTCGAGGCCGAGTGCCATCTTCGCCGCGAAGCCCCAGACCCCGTCCCAGTTGGACGAATGCGGCGCGCCGATCAGCACCAGCTTGGGAATGTCCGGAAAGGCGCCGACCATGCGCCAGCCGCCGAGGGCGAGGATGCCGCGACCGAGCCAGCGCGTGAAGGCACTGGGCTTCACGCGCGGCGCGTTCGGCGGCAAGGGCAATACGATGTCGTCGTCGGCCATGCTCCCCCCTTCCCCGGCTAATCCCACTCGCGCTGCGTGCGCCCGCGCTTGATCGTACTGCGTTCGCGCTTGGCGCCGAGGCGTCGCTCCTTGGCGCCGCGCGTGGGCTTGGTGGCGATGCGCTTCTTTGGCGCGCGCAGGCCCGAATCGATGAACGCCGCCAGCCGCTCGCGTGCGTCCTGGCGGTTGCGCTCCTGCGTGCGGAAGCGTTGCGCGCTGATCACGAACACGCCGTCGCCGGTGATGCGGCGATCGCGCTTGGCCAGTAGGCGCTCGCGCACGGGCTCGGGCAGCGACGGCGACTGCGCGACATCGAAACGCAGCTCGACCGCGGTCGCGACCTTGTTGACGTTCTGCCCGCCCGGGCCGGTGGCGCGCACGAAGCGTTCGACGAGTTCGTCTTCGGGAATGATCAGGGATTCGGCGGCGGGCGACATGCGCGGATTGTGCCAGCACGGCATGTCCGGCGCGGCATCGCTCAAGGCCAGTCGGTGAACAGGTCGGTGGCGCGGGTGTATTCGGCGTCGAGTGGCGCCAGCACCTCGATCACCTGGCCGCCGACCGGGTGCGCGAACGCCAGCCGTTCGGCGTGCAGCAGCATGCGATGGATGCCGAGCATACGGAAATTGCGGTTGTGGCGACCGTCGCCATGGCTGCTGTCGCCGATCAGATGGTGCGAGACGTGCTTGAGGTGGCGGCGGATCTGGCGGAAGCGGCCGGTGTGCGGACTGGCGCGCAGCAGTGCGTAGCGCGACGTGTCGAAGTTCGCGGATGGCATGCCGAGTTCCGCTATCGACAGGCGCGTGAACGATGTGACGGCGGGTTTCTTCAACGGCTTGCCGGGACCGCCGTCGAGGGGATGGTCGACGACGAAGGAGTCTTCCGGCCAGCCGCGGCAGATCGCGAGGTAGTGCTTTTCGACCTCGCGCGACATCAGTGTCTTGCCGAGGGCGGACGCGGTCTCGCGATCGAATGCCAGCAGCAGGCAGCCACTGGTGGCGCGGTCGAGGCGGTGGACGAGGAAGATCTGACGTCCGAACTGTTCGCGCAGGCGATCGGCGGCGAAGTCGGTCTCGCCGCGCGCCAGTGCGCTGTCGTGGACCATCAGGCCGGCGGGTTTGTTGACCACCGCGAGCCGGTCATC
>JACMKK010000512.1 GCA_014380115.1 Luteimonas sp.
CCGAGCACTTCCAGCCAGCGCGTGCTGCCATCGGGTTGCTGCCAGGCGATGTCGACCTCGGCGCCCGGTTCGACGAACGGGAAGTAGCTCGGCCGGAAGCGCATCTCGAAATCGCGCTCGAAGAACGCGCGCACGAACTCCGAAAGCGTCCCTTTGAGGTCGGCGAACGTCGAATGTTCGTCGACGAGCAGCCCTTCGACCTGGTGGAACATGGGCGAATGCGTCTGGTCGCTGTCGCTGCGATAAACCTTGCCCGCGGCGATCATGCGCAGCGGCGGCGCGCCGCCCCCATCGGAAAGCCGGGCCATATAGCGCACCTGCACGCCCGAGGTATGCGTACGCAGCAGGCGGCCGTCGTCGAAATAGAACGTGTCGTGCATCGCGCGCGCCGGATGGTGCGGCGGAAAGTTCAGCGCCTCGAAGTTGTGCCAGTCATCCTCGATCTCGGGGCCGCCGGCGAGCTCGTAACCCATGCGGCCGAAGATGTCGGTGATTCGCTCCAGCGTGCGGCTGACCGGATGCAGCCCGCCGCGGGCGGCATTGCGGCCCGGCAAGGTCACGTCGATGGTCTCGTTGGCGAGCCGCGCATCGAGCGCTGCTTCGTCGAGCGCGACTTTGCGTGCCGACAGCGCCTCGCCAATGGCATCGCGTACCCGATTGATCGCTTCGCCCGCTGATTTGCGCTGGTCGCCCGGCAAACCGCCCAGGGATTTCAGCTGGGTGGTGATGCTGCCGCTCTTGCCGAGCAACGCGACGCGCAGGGTTTCGAGCGCGTCGGGCGTCTGCGCGGCCGCAATCTCGGCAAGCGCACGTTGGCCAAGTTGTCCGATGTCGCTCATTCGATGACGAACCCCGAAAACCCCGCGTTCGTCATCCCGCTTGCGCCGGGATGACGGCCAAAAAAACAATGGGGAAGGACTTGCGCCCTTCCCCATGCGTGAAGCGTTCCCGGAGTAGCCCGCGCGCTCGGCGCGCCGGCATCATCAGGGACATTGCATCAAGCTGCGAGCGCGCCCTTGGCCTTCTCGGTCAGCGCCGCAAACCCGGCCGCGTCGTGCACCGCAATATCGGCGAGCACCTTGCGATCGAGGGTGATGCCGGCCTTGAGCAGGCCGTTCATGAAACGGCTGTAGCTCATGCCGTTGATGCGGGCCGCCGCATTGATGCGGGTGATCCACAACGAACGGAAATTGCGCTTCTTCTGCTTGCGGCCGATGTAGGCGTACTGCAGTGCCTTCGTGACCGCCTGCTTGGCGACGCGGAAGACCTTGCGGCGGGCGTGGTAATAGCCCTTGGCCTGCTTGAGAACTTTCTTGTGGCGGCGACGCGCCGTTACACCACGTTTGACTCGAGCCATTGTTCAGTCCTCCTCAAAGATACGGCAGCATGCGGTCCAGACGGCCCGCGTCCTCGGCACGAACATGGTTCGTCTGCCGGAGATTGCGCTTCCGCTTGGTCGCCTTCTTGGTGAGGATGTGGCTCTTGTTGGCGTGGCCGCATTTGTACTTGCCGGAAGCTGTCTTCCGGAAGCGCTTGGCCGCCGCCCGATTGGTCTTGATCTTGGGCATTGCGAGGTCCTTGGGGTCGTTTCTAGTACTGGCGCGGGCGGTGGCCGGGGCCACGCTTTCCATCCTGCCCAAACCGGCTTGTAAGTCGTTGATCCATCACGGATGACGACAGGTCCTGAGATATCGCACGAACAACCCGGCGAACCGGGCCGCGCATTATGCAGGGTCCGGGAATGCCTTGCAAATCAGGGGGTTTGCTTTGCTCTCGCCGGCGTTGCGGTGCGGGCAGTGCGGTCCTTCGCCCCGCGCAGCGGGGAGAGGGTGGCGCGCATGCGCCGGGTGAGGGGTGCGTGTCTCAGCGTGGATGGGTCACCGCACGCATGGCCCGCCGCTCCGTTCGCCCCTCATCTGCCTTCGGCATCTTCTCCCCGCGCAGCGGGGAGAAGAAAGGACGCGACGCCTTTTGCGCCGACGATTATTTCTTCTTGGGCGCGATCATCATGACCATCTGCCGCCCTTCCAGGCGCGGGCGCGACTCCACGACGATGTCCTCGCCCAGGTCGGCTTCGATCCGCGATGCCATCTCGCGACCGAGCTCTTGATGGCTCATCTCGCGTCCGCGGAAGCGGATATTGACCTTGACCTTGTCGCCTTCCTCGAGAAAGCGGCGCATGTTGCGCAGCTTGATCTGGTAGTCGCCCTCGTCGGTGACCGGCCGGAACTTGAGTTCCTTGATCTCGACCTGTTTGGTCTTTTTCTTGGCCAGGTTGGCCTTCTTCTGCAGTTCGAACTTGAACTTGCCGAAATCCATGATCCGGCAAACCGGCGGATCGGCATTGGGCTGGATCTCGACCAGGTCCAGGCCGGACTCCTCGGCCAGGGCAATCGCGGCATCGCGCGAGAGCACGCCGACCATTTCGCCATCGGCGCCGATCACGCGCACCTGCGGTACGCGGATTTCCTGGTTCTTGCGGTTCTGCTTTTCCGGGGTAGTGATGTTTCGATCTCCAAGACGGCTCATGCCGACCGCCATTGTAGCGGTCGGGCCTGCTCAACTGCGGCTAGACGCCGGATTGTTCCGCGCGCAGGCGTGAGGTGAACTCGGCGACCGGCATCGTCCCCAGATCCTCCCCTGCCCGCGTACGCACGGCAATGGCTCCGTTTTCCTTCTCGCGGTCCCCCACCACGAGCAGGTACGGCACGCGCTGCAGCGTGTGCTCGCGGATCTTATAGCCGATCTTCTCGTTGCGCAAATCCGAAGCGACCCGGAAGCCTTGATTTGCAAGGGTTTTCCGGACCTCCTCGACATGGTCGGCCTGGGCGTCGGTAATGTTCATCACCACCGCCTGCACCGGCGCCAGCCAGGCCGGGAAACTGCCGGCGTGGTGCTCGATCAGGATGCCGATGAAGCGCTCCATCGAGCCGACGATAGCCCGGTGCAGCATGACGGGCGTGCGCTTCTGGCTGTGCTCGTCGACGTATTCGGCGCCCAGGCGGCCCGGCATCATGAAATCGACCTGCATCGTGCCCAGCTGCCAGGTGCGGCCAATCGCGTCCTTGAGGTGGTACTCGATCTTGGGGCCGTAGAACGCGCCTTCGCCGGGGAGTTCCTGCCATTCGACCCCGGCCGCCGCCAGGGCGTTGCGCAGCGCGGCCTCGGCCTTGTCCCAGGTCGCGTCGTCGCCCAGCCGCGGTTCCGGGCGCAGCGCGATCTTCAGCGACACCTCGGTGAAGCCGAAGTCGGCATAGACCTGCATCGCCTGCCGGTGGAAGGCCGTGACCTCGGCCTCGATCTGGTCCTCGGTGCAGAAGATGTGGCCGTCGTCCTGGGTGAATCCGCGCACGCGCAGGATGCCGTGCAGCGCGCCCGAAGGCTCGTTGCGGTGGCAGGCGCCGAACTCGCCGTAGCGGATCGGCAGGTCGCGATAGCTGTGCAGGCCCTGGTTGAACACCTGCACGTGGCCCGGGCAGTTCATCGGCTTCACCGCATAGGTCCGCTTCTCGGACTCGGTGAAGAACATGTTGTCCTTGTAGTTGTCCCAGTGACCGGACTGCTTCCACAGCGACACGTCGAGGATCTGCGGACAGCGCACCTCGCCATAGCCGGTCTCGCGGTAGACCTTGCGCATGTACTGCTCGACCACCTGCCACACCGACCAGCCCTTCGGATGCCAGAACACCAGGCCCGGCGCTTCTTCCTGCAGGTGGAACAGGTTCTGCTGCTTCGCGATCTTGCGATGGTCGCGCTTGTCGGCTTCCTCGATGCGCTGGATATAGGCCGCCAGCTGCTTCTTGTCTGCCCAGGCGGTGCCGTAGATGCGCTGCAGCTGTTCGTTCTTGGAATCGCCGCGCCAGTACGCGCCGGAGATGCGCGTGAGCTTGAAGGCCTTGAGGAAGCGCGTGTTCGGCACGTGCGGGCCACGGCACATGTCGACGTATTCCTGGTGGTAGTACAGGCCCATCGCCTGCTCGTCGGGCATGTCCTCGATCAGGCGCAGCTTGTAGTCCTCACCGCGCGACTTGAACACGTCGATGACTTCCGTGCGCGGCGTGACCTTCTTGACCACGTCGTATTCGGTGTCGATCAATTCGGCCATGCGCTGCTCGATCGCGGCGAGATCCTCGGGCGTGAACGGGCGCTCGTACCAGATGTCGTAGTAGAAGCCCTCCTCGATCACCGGGCCGATCACCATCTTCGCGGTCGGGTACAGCTGCTTGACCGCATGGCCGACCAGGTGCGCGGCCGAGTGGCGAATGATCTCGACGCCGTCGTCGTCCTTCGGCGTGATGATCTGCAACGTGGCGTCGTGCTCGATGCGGTCGCTGGCATCGACGAGCGTGCCGTCGACCTTGCCGGCGACGGTCGCCTTGGCCAGGCCGGGCCCGATGGCCTGGGCCACGTCCATGACGCTGACGGGGTGTTCGAATTCGCGGCGGCTGCCGTCGGGGAGCGTGATGGTGATCATGGGTCGTCTTGGGGAGGTCGGTTGGAAGCGTCGGCCGGCATCGGGGAAACGCCGGACAAAACAAAAGGCGCCGAAGCGCCCTGCGGAATTCGCGGCGTCGGCGGTCTCAGCGCTGGCTCTGGGTAGTCCTCATGTCGCACGCTCGGCCGTCGGCCACCTTGGTCCGGAGTTGCTGCGGTGGGTTGGCGAGGGCACGCCGGACACCGGGACCGCAGCCCGCCGCAAGCTCATCGCGACGGGATCAGCAGGATAGTCAACCCCGCGCAGTGCGGCAACCTGCGCGCCGCGCACGACCACCGCAAACATCCCGCATTCACGGTCGGCAAGCGCGCGCGATGCCACCATGCCGGTCCGGTGATCGTTCCTGCCGTGCGACGGATACCTGCTTGACTTCAACCCGCAAGAGACTGCTTCGTGCCTGGTTGCGCGCCGCAAAGCGGCTGCGCCGCCGCGCGCGCGTCGACATCGGCCAGGAAGCGCCGCTACGCGCGCAGCTGTTGAGTGCCGAGCAGATGGAGCGGCATGGACGTGCGCTGGCGCGCATGCATCGCGTCCGCGACAAGTCCGCGCCGGACCGGCTGTTGGCACGGCTCAGCGACAACCAGAAGATGCTCGACCAGGCCTGCACCCTGCTCACCGATGCGGTGCAGGCCAAGCGCCGGCTGACACCGGCGGGCGAATGGATGCTCGACAACATCTACCTGATCGAGGAACAGATCGGCATCGCGCGCCGGCATCTGCCGAAGGGCTACAGCCGCGAGTTGCCGCAGCTCGACCAGGGCGCCTCCGAGGGCCTGCCGCGCGTCTACGACATCGCGCTCAACGCGATCTCGCATGGCGACGGCCGCATCGATGCCGAGAGCCTCAGTCGCTACGTCGCCGCCTACCAACGGGTGACGCCGCTCAAGCTCGGCGAGCTGTGGGCGATCCCGATCATGCTGCGCCTGGCGCTGATCGAGAACCTGCGTCGGATCGGCGCGCGCATCGGCGAGGATCGACTCGACCGCAACCTCGCCGATCTGTGGGCCGACCGGCTGGCCGAAATCGCCGAGTCCGACCCGAAGAGCCTGGTCCTGGTCATCGCCGACATGGCGCGCTCGCACCCGCCAGCCACCAGTTCGTTCGTGGCCGAATTCGCACGCCGCCTGCAGGGCCAGAGTTCGGCGCTGGCGCTGCCGTTGACCTGGGTCGAGCAGTGGCTGGCCGACGTCGACCAGAGCATCGAGCAGATGGTGCAGGCCGAGAACCAGCAGCAGGCTGCAGCACAGGTGTCGGTCAGCAACAGCATCGGCAGCCTGCGTTTCCTGGCGATGATGGACTGGCGCGAGTTCGTCGAGACGATGAGCACCGTCGACCACACGCTGCGCCAGGATCCGGCCGGCACCTATGGCGCGATGGATTTCGCGACCCGCGACCGCTATCGCCACGTCACCGAACTGATCGCGCGCCGCGGCGCGCTGATCGAGAGCGACGTGGCAGCGAAGGTGCTGGAGCTGGCGCAGGCGCGTGCGGCGCGCGCAGGCACGGACGACCTTGCGGCCCATGTCGGGTACTACCTGGTCGACGACGGGCGCCGCGAACTCGAGGAAGCGCTGAAGCTGCGCGGCGTGACCCGCAGCGTACGCAAGACCGCCAGGCGGCTTCCGCTGCTGGCGTACACCGTGCCGGGTGCGCTGATCGTCGCCCTCTTCACCTGGGGCATGCTCGGCCATGCCGGCGCGATGCTTGCGCCCGGATGGCTATGGCTGGCCGGCATCTTCTGCGTCGTCGCCTTCAGCGAACTCGGCGTCGCGCTGGTGAACTGGGCCGCGACGCTGTTGGCGCGGCCGTACGCATTGCCGCGCCTGGACTTCTCCGAGGGCATCCCGGTCGAGATGCGGACGATGGTGGTGGTGCCGACGATGCTGGCCGGCATCGCGGGCGTGCGCGACCTGGTCGAGGCGCTCGAGGTCCGTTTTCTTGCCAATCGCGACGAACACCTGCACTTCGCGCTGCTGACCGACTTCCTCGATGCCGGCGCGGAGATCCTGCCGCAGGATGCGGGCCTGCTCGATGCGGCACAACGCGAGATCGAGGCGCTCAATGCCCGCTACCCTTCCGAGGAGGGCGATCGCTTCTTCCTGTTCCACCGCCCGCGCGTCTGGAACCCGCGCGAACGGGCCTGGATGGGTTTCGAGCGCAAGCGCGGCAAGCTCGCGGCGTTGAACGCCTACCTGCGCGGCAGCGCGCGCGATGCCTTCCTGCGTGTCGTCGGCAACAGCGAGGAACTCGGTAACGTCCGCTACGTGATCACGCTCGACACCGACACTCAGCTGCCACGCGACAGCGCGCGCCAGTTGATCGGGACCATGGCTCACCCCCTGAATCGGCCGCGCTTCAATCAGCCGCATTCGGATTTATCGGCACCTGGTGCAACACGGCGCATCGTGACGGCGGGGTACGGCATCCTGCAGCCGCGCATCGCCGTGAGCCTGCCGGGCACGCGCCGGTCGCACTACGCGCGGCTTACCGCG
>JACMKK010000513.1 GCA_014380115.1 Luteimonas sp.
GCGCCTTCCTCGATTCCGATGCCATGAGCAAGTGGATGCCGCCGCAGGGGTTCACCGGCAAAGTGCACGAGATGAAGGCCGTCGTCGGCGGCAGCTACTTCATGTCGTTCACCAATTTCTCCACCGGCACCCGCCATACGTTCGGCGAGACGTTCGAGGAACTGGTTGCCAACGAGCGCATCCGCTATTCGAACCGCCTGCAGGACTCGGACGTGCCCGGCGAGACGCAGGTGACGATCACGCTGAAGGCAGTGGCCGTCGGCACGGAACTCGACATCGTGACGCAGGAAGGCGAATCCGACGAGCCGCAGGACGGGCACTGCTTCGGCTGGCAGCAATCGCTGGCGTTGCTGGCGCAGTTGGTCGAGGCCGAGATACCCGACTAGGATTCGCCGAGCAGGGCATATGCGGCCAAGCCGTCGTGCGCATCGGCTGTGGCAAGGAAGCAGCGCGTCGAGACGCTTTTTTGATTCCGTGGCGAACGGCGGGTATCGCTGCGCTCAACCCACCCTACGACTGATGCCGGGCGCGGACTGCGCTGCCGGATTGAGCCGGACAACGATGCATGTTCAGGAACCATTTCGGTGACGTGTCGATTTCGGCCACTGCCGAGCGTCGCCTATCTAGAGGGACATCCTCTGACTTCGGAGAAAACAGCATGACCAACAAGAACACCGTCCGCCTCCACCGTGTGCTGAGCGCGCCGCCCGATCGCGTCTATCGCGCCTTCCTCGATGCCGATGCCAAGGCCAAGTGGCTGCCGCCGCACGGCTTCACCGGCAAGGTGCACGAGAACAACGCCGTCGTCGGCGGCAGCTACCGCATGTCGTTCACCAACTTCTCCACGGGCAATAGCCACGCGTTCGGCGGCACCTACACGGAATTGGTGCCGAACGAACGCATCCGCTTCACGGACCGCTTCGAGGATCCAAACCTGCCCGGCGAGATGCAGGTGACGGTTACGCTGAAGGCGGTGTCGGTCGGCACCGAGATCAACATCGTGCAGGAAGGCGTGCCCGACGTGATTCCGCTGGAAGGTTGTTATCTCGGATGGCAGGAATCGCTGACGTTGCTGGCGCAGCTGGTGCAGGCCGAGATCCCCGACTGACTAACGAGACGCGATCAACAGCACGCCGGTGACGGCCAGCGCCGCGGTCCAGACCTGACGCGGCGCCGTGCCGCTCAGCAAGCGAGGCTGCGTGGCCATGCCGCGGCACACGCCGGTGGCGATGACGCCGGTCGTGACCAGCATCGCAGCGGTGTGCACGCTGACGGCTGCCAGTGCCACCAACAGCGAGCCCGACGCATTGATCTCGCTCGCCGGATTGCCGGTCATGCACAGCGGCACGAGCGCCGGGACCAGCATCATGCCGGCGCCGTGCGCGGTGGCCATCAGGAACGACCACAGCGCGATGCCGGCGTGGCCTGCCTGCCTGCTGATCGGCCTGCGCTGCGCGGCGCCGCGCAGCCATCGATACGATGCCGCGCCCACGAGCAGCGCGCCGGCCAGGCCTTGCACTCGCGTGTGATCCATCCACATGCCCCACGCAAACGCGCCAGCCACGATCGCGACCGACGCGGTGTGCCCGATGGCGATGGGCAGCAGGGCACGCCGCGCCTGCGCGCCGTCGCGCGCATGCAGGCCGCAGGCGGCGGCGAACATCCAGCCGTTCGCCGGACTCAA
>JACMKK010000514.1 GCA_014380115.1 Luteimonas sp.
AGGCCATGGCGTTCGGCGGGTGACGAGTGCAGGCGCAGCAGGGCATCGACGATGCGGGGGTCGCGGCTCGGCACAGGCGACAGTCCAAGCAGTGTCGACAACTCGTAGCGGACCTCGCGCCATGGCGCGCCTTCGGCCAACGCCAGCAGTGCATCGATCCACCTGCGTTCGTCCAGGTGTCCGAGCGCGAAGCGCGCCTCGGGCGTGCGCATCGCTGCCAGCAGCCGCACGTAGTCCTCGCTCAGCGCGTCGACATACAGGAAGGCCATGCGCTGGCCATCGGGCACGTGCAGATGGTGCAGGGTGTTGGCAGGCACCAGCGCGGTCCTGAATTCGACATGGCCCTCATCATCGTCCAGGGGATTGCGAGCAAGCCGCGCCGGCGCATCCAGCGCCACGCACAGCACGGCCACGGCGTTGCGGTGTGGACGCAAACCGAATGCCGGACCGATGTACAGCCCGCGCGCGTCCCAGAAGAACAGCCTGCTTTCGCCCATGTCGTCCACCGTCGTCGCGTAGCCGGTTTCTGGAAGCCCGCGCCACATTGACCGTGCATGCTTCGACGCACGCAGCCATCGCGATCTTGCGCCTTGCACGGTGGTGATTGGCCCCGACCGGTGCATATGTCGATGGTACTGGACACAAATTACTCAAAGGAGTCAACGCGTGAAACGGATCCTGGCGATTTCATTCTTGCTGGTGCTGTCGGCCTTCAGCCCGGCGTCCTACGGCCAGCCTCCCCTGGATCGCGCCGCGGAGGAATTGCAGGCGGTGCAACAGGCGCTTTACGAAGGCGGCGAAGCGCTGGCGCGCAACGATGCCGATGCGCTCGAGCGTTATTACGCCAGCGAATGGCTGTCGGTCAGTCCGGCCGGCGTCGTGCTCGCCAGCGGCAAGGGCTTCTCCGCCACGCGCAGCGGCGAGCTGTTGTACGACTCGATCGAGATCGCCGATCCGGTCACGCGCGTCTACGGCCAGACCGCGGTGTCGACCTCGCGCGTGACGGTGAAGGGGCGCCACAAGGGCCAGGACATCGGCGGCACTTATCGCGTGAGCACGACGCTGGTGAAGAAGAGCGGTCGCTGGCAGATCGTTGCGCTGATCACGTCGCCCGCTGCCGCCAGTCCTCCGCCTGCATCCTGAGATGCGCAGCGCCCGCGGCCTCAGTCCAGCGCGATGCCGAAGTGGAATGCGTCGATCCGGAGCCTCTCGCGCAGGTAGAACGCATGCGCATCCTTGCGATGCGTGCCGGAATCGAGCTGCAGTCTCACGCAAGCGAGCCGCTTCGCCTCCGCCTTCAACCAGTCGAGCAGAGCCTTGCCGTAGCCGTGGCTGCGTGCGGTCTCATCGGTGACCAGATCGTCGACGTAGACGTGGCGGCCATAGACGAGGAACTCGTGTACGCGCCAACCCGCGTAGGCGCGCGGCACGCCATCGTCGTAGAGCGCAGTGGCGCGATAACCATCGGCCATCTGGCGTAGTGCCTGGGCGACGAAGCGCTCCTCGTCGAGATGCGGGCGCAGCTGTTGTACGACCGACCAGGCTGCGCGCAGTTCATCGGCGGTGGTCAGGGACCGGATCTGGAAGTCACTCATCATCGAATCCCAAGGCGTGCACTCAAGCGGGAGCGGCTTGCGGCCGCGAGCTTTGGGAATTATGCCCGGAGAATCAGGAGTTCGCGGCCAAGGACCGCTCCTGCGAAAACCCGTGGGTCAATTCCACTCGAACAGCTTGTAGTACACCGGCGACACCTCGCCCTTGCTCTTGTCTAGGCGGCCATCGCCGTTGGTGTCGTTGAGGTAGTAAGTCGGTCCGCGCAGCGGCTGCACGCGCACGGTATGCAACTGGCCGGCGATCCGGTACTCGGTGATCACGTCGCCGTTGGATTCGGTACGCGTGGTCTCGTCCGCGTTGGCCGGGATGTCCGCCTCGGCATCATCGATGGTGGCGCAGCCCGTCATCAGCAGCGGAGAGCACAGCAGCGCTGCCACCAGTAAAGGTCCTTTTAACGCTTTCATCGATCTCTCCGGCAGCATGGTCGCGTCGATTATGCGCTGCACCTGCGTCGCCGCAGGGTGATCCGCGCCGCAGTCCTGCTTGCCGCAGGACCCGGTGTCCGGTACCGGTAGAGGTGTGCGGTAGGAGCTACCGGTAGAAGGTACCGGTAGGAGGTACGGTAGAACGTACCGGTAGAACGTACCGGTAGAACGTACCGGTAGAACGTACCGGTAGAATCGGCGCCATGCCACGCCTAGTCCTGATCGACGGATCCTCCTACCTCTATCGCGCCTTCCATGCGCTGCCACCGCTGACCAATGCCCAGGGCGAGCCGACCGGCGCCTTGTTCGGCGTGGTCAACATGTTGCGCGCGACGCTCAACGAGAAGCCCGATTACCTCTCGTTCGTGGTCGATGCCAGCGGCCCGACCTTCCGCGACGCGTTGTATCCGCAATACAAGGCCAACCGCGCCGCGATGCCCGACGACCTGCGCGGGCAGGTGCAGCCGATGTGCGACATCGTCGCGGCGCTCGGCATCCCGATCCTGCGCGTCGACGGCGTCGAGGCCGACGACGTGATCGGCACGCTGGCGCTGCAGGCCGCCAGCGACGGCATCGACGTCACCATCTCGACCGGCGACAAGGATTTCGCGCAGCTGGTGCGGCCACACGTCGCACTGGTCAACACGATGAGCGGCAGCCGCCTCGACAGCGACCAGGCGGTGTTCGACAAGTTCGGCGTGCTGCCGAACCAGATCGTCGACTTGTTGGCGCTGATGGGCGACAGCGTCGACAACATCCCCGGCGTCGAGAAATGCGGTCCGAAGACCGCGGCGAAATGGCTGGCCGAGTACGGCACGCTCGACGGCGTCATCGCCAATGCCGGCGCGATCAAGGGCAAGATCGGCGACAACCTGCGCGCGGCGCTCGAGCGGCTGCCGTTGAACCGCGAGCTCGCGACGATCCGCATCGACGTGCCGCTCGACGGCGGGCCGCAGACGCTGGCGCTGCGCGAACGCGACGTCGACACCCTGCGCACGTTGTACGCGCGCTACGGGTTCAACCAGGCGCTGAAGGAACTCGACGGCAAGGTCGGAGCATCCACGATTGCCGAGAAAGAACCCGGCCGCGCACGCGGCACCGGCTTCGTCGCGGCGTTGCCGGTCGACAGCAATCTTGATCCCGCCCTGTCCGCGCCCGGTGAATACGAAACGATCCTGACGCGCGAACAGCTCGATGCCTGGATCGCCCGGCTGCAGGCGACCGACGAGTTCGCGTTCGACAGCGAGACCAACAGCCTCGACCCGATGCGCGCCGACCTGGTCGGGTTGAGCTTCGCGGTAGAGCCGGGCAAAGCCGCCTATCTGCCGCTCGCGCACAGCTATCCGGGCGTGCCGCCGCAACTCGACCGCGCGCAGGCCCTGGCCGCGCTCGCGCCGCTGTTCGCCGATGCCGGCAGGAAGAAGCTCGGCCAGCACGGCAAGTACGACCTGCACGTGTTGCGCCGGCACGGCATCACCGTGGCGGGCTACGCCGACGACACGATGCTCGAGAGCTTCGTGCTCAATTCCGGCAGCAGCCGCCACGACATGGACAGCCTGGCCAAGCGCCACCTCGGCTACGACACGATCAAATACGAGGACGTCGCCGGCAAGGGCAGCAAGGCGATCGCGTTCTCGCAGGTCGCCCTCGACGACGCCACGCGCTACGCGGCCGAGGATGCCGACATCACGCTGCGCCTGCATCGCGTGCTGGCACCGAAGCTTGCTGCGGAACCGCGCCTCGAGGGCGTCTATCGCGACATCGAGATGCCGCTGGTGCCGGTGCTCGAGCGCATCGAGGCCAACGGCGTGCGCATCGATGGCGACGAGCTGCGCCGCCAGTCCGCCGATCTCGGCCGGCGCATGCTCAGCGCGCAGCAGAAGGCGACCGAGCTGGCGGGACGCACCTTCAACCTCGATTCGCCCAAACAGCTGTGCGCGCTGTTGTTCGAGGAGCTGAAGCTGCCGGTGATGGTGAAGACGCCGTCGGGCCAGCCTTCGACAAATGAAGAAGCGCTGGCGGCGATCGCCGACTTGCACGAGCTGCCGCGCGTGATCCTCGACTATCGCGGCCTGGCCAAGCTGCGCAGCACCTATACGGACAAGCTGCCGCTGATGGTCAATCCGAACACCGGTCGCGTGCATACCAGTTATCACCAGGCCGGCGCCGCCACCGGCCGGCTCAGCTCCAGCGACCCGAA
>JACMKK010000515.1 GCA_014380115.1 Luteimonas sp.
GCGCTGCCGAGGATGCCGGGCGCGGCGAAACCACCGGCCACGGCGAGATACGCGCGTGCGCCGCGACGGCAGGCGCCGAGCGTGAGCTCGCTGCCAGACGGAACCTCGATGCGGCGCCAGCTCGGCAACGCCTGCGCGCCGATGCGTGCATCGATCTCGGCGCCGCACAGCGCGATGCGGGCGGCGCGGTCGAAATGCAGCCGCGGTCCCGCCAGCGTGATCTCGAGCACCGGCGCCGTGGCCGGATTGCCGACCAGCAGGTTGGCGATCGCATGCGAATGCGCATCGAGCGCGCCCGAGGTGCCGACACCGAGATGACGGAAGCCGGTGCGGCCGCCATCCTGCAGCGTCGTCAGCAATCCCGGCGCGAGCACGCGCACGCTCATCGCGAGGTCGATGCCGGGTCGACGACGAAACGCACGCGATCCCCGGGCGCCAGCAGCGTCGGCGGCATGCGCACCGCGTCGAACAGCGGCAGCGTGGTGCGGCCGATGATCCGCCAGCCACCAGGGCCCTGGCGCGGATAGATACCGGTCTGCGCGCCGCCGATGCCGATGCTGCCCGCCGCCACGCGCGTGCGCGGCGTGTCCAGACGCGGCATAGCCAGCGCCGCGTCCATGCCGAGCAGGTAAGGAAATCCCGCGGCGAAGCCGAGCATCGCGACGCTGTAGTCGCCGGCGCTATGACGCGCCACGAGATCCTGCACGGACAATCCCGCATGCGCGGCGACGGCTTCCAGGTCCGGTCCGTCCTCGCCGCCGTAGCGCACGGGAATGTCGACGACGCGTTGCTCTACCGCCACCGTCTCCGCATCGGTCCCGAATGCCTGCGCCTCCAGCCAGCGTTCGGCCTCGTGCAGCGGATCGGCACTTGTGGGAAACGCGAAGCGGTCGACGAACAACGCAAGCGTGGCATAGGCAGGCACCACGTCGCACAGCCATGGCGGCCGTTGCGCAGCGATGTCGGCCGCCAGCGCATGCACGCGCCGGTTGAGCGCGGCATCGATGCGGTCGCCGAAACGCAGCAACAGGGCGTCCTCGCCCAGCGTCTCGACGCGCCAGTCGCTCACGTCAGCAGGCTTTCGCGCAGCAGGTTGACGCGTTCGACCAGCATTTCCGGCGAATAGGACTGCGCGGTGACGCGGCCCCAGACCGGCGCCGGCCAGGCCGGATCGCTCTCGAAACGCGCGATCACGTGCACGTGCAGTTGCGGCACGACGTTGCCGATCGCGGCGACGTTGAGCTTGAATGGCTGGAATGCATCGAGCAGCAGGCGCGAGGCGCGGTCGACGTCGTCGGCGAGCGCATGACGCTGGCCGGAGTCGAGGTCAGTCAGCTCGCGCGCATTGGCCACGCGCGGCACCAGCACCAGCCATGGATAGTTGGCGTCGTCCATCAGCCGCAACTCGCACAGCGCGAACGACGCCAGCGGATGAGTGTCTGCGGCGAGCTGCGGATGCAGCTCGAAGCGGTCAGGGCGTGTGGACTTGCGACTCATGGGGGCCCTCCAGTGGCCAGCGCCTCGCTGAAGAAAGCGATCGTGCGGCGATGCGCGAGCCGTGCACTGTCGGCATCGTAGGCCTTCGGATCGACGTCGCGGTTGAAGGCGTGCCCTGCGCGATAGATGTGCAGCATCGCGTCGGGATGCTTCGCCGCGTGCGCCGCGATGTCTGCAGCCGGGATCGACTCGTCGCGTTCGCCGAAATGGAACAGCATCGGCGCGCGTAGCGGCTCATCAAGGAACGGCACCGTGCGTGCGCCGTAATAACTCACGGCAGGCAATCCCAGGCGCGTGTTGGCGAGGTAGGCGATCGTGCCGCCCCAGCAGAAGCCGACCGCGCCGACGGCGAGCTGCTCGCCACGCAGCAACTGCAGGGCGGCGTCGACGATGGCGACGGCGCGATCGATGCCGAGTGCGCCGAGCAGTTCGCGCCCGCGCTTGAAGCCGTCGCCGTCGTAGCCGAGTTCGACGCCGCGTTCGACCGGATCGAACATGGCCGGCGCCAGCGCGACGAAACCCTCCTGCGCGTAGCGATCGACGACATCGCGCATGTGCGCATTGACGCCGAAGATCTCCTGGATCACCACCAGCGCGCCGCGCGGCGCGCCTGCGGGCCTGGCGATCGAGCCGCCGACCGTGCCTGAACCGGGAACCTCGATCTGGATCGGCTGGGCCATGCGCATGCTCCAAAACGGTGGCGGATCTCGCGCAAAGCGCGGAAAGCAGCCCGATTCTAGCGCCCGCCAACGGGCAGCGACGTATACTTCGCGCCCCACTGTCCGGTATCGGCATGTCCGCGAGTTCCATCACAGCCGCCGTCACTACGGCCGCAGCCAGCGCCGCCAATCCCAGGGTCGGCTTCGTTAGCCTCGGCTGTCCAAAAGCGCTGGTCGATTCCGAACGCATCCTCACGCAGCTGCGCGTCGAAGGCTACGACATCGTGCAGACCTACGACGATGCCGATGTCGTCGTCGTCAACACCTGCGGCTTCATCGATTCGGCGGTGACCGAATCGCTCGATGCGATCGGCGAGGCGCTGGCCGAGAACGGCAAGGTCATCGTCACCGGCTGCCTGGGCAAGCGCGCCGAAGTGATTCGCGAGGCGCATCCGGGCGTGTTGTCGATCAGCGGCCCGCAGGATTACGCCAGCGTGATGGACGCGGTGCATGTCGCGCTGCCGCCGAGGCACGATCCCTTCGTCGACCTGGTGCCGCGCCGCGCGCCGGGGCTCGACGACGATATCGGCGTCAAGCTGACGCCGAAGCACTACGCCTATCTGAAGATCTCCGAAGGCTGCAACCACCGCTGCAGCTTCTGCATCATCCCGTCGATGCGCGGCGACCTGGTCTCGCGGCCGGTCGACGAGGTGCTGCGCGAGGCCGAGAAACTCGTGCGTGGCGGCGTGCGCGAACTGCTGGTGATCTCGCAGGACACCTCGGCCTACGGTGTCGACGTCAAGTATGCCGAGCGCGAATGGCGCGGCAAGCCGTACCAGACGCGCATGAAGGCGCTGTGCGAGGGGCTGTCGGAGCTGGGCGTGTGGACGCGGCTGCATTACGTGTACCCGTATCCGCACGTCGACGACATCATTCCGCTGATGGCCCAGACGCATAACGGCGCGCCCAAGCTGCTGCCTTACCTCGATATCCCCTTCCAGCACGCCAGCCCGCGCGTGCTCAAGCTGATGAAGCGCCCGGGCGCGGTCGACAAGACGCTGCAGCGCATCGCACGCTGGCGGGAGATCTGTCCCGAACTCACCATCCGTTCCACCTTCATCGTCGGCTTCCCCGGCGAGACCGAGGCGGAGTTCGAGGAACTGCTGGATTTTCTCGACGAGGCGCAGCTCGACCGCGTCGGCGCGTTCGCGTATTCGCCCGTCGACGGCGCCCAGGCCAACGCCTTGCCGGATCCGCTGCCCGAGGACGTGAAGCAGGAGCGTCTGGCGCGCTTCATGCAGCGACAGGCCGCGATCAGCAGCGCGCGGCTGGAAGCGAAGGTCGGCAGCGTGCAGACCTGTCTGGTCGACGCGATGGACGGCGAGCTCGCGATCGCGCGCTCGATGGCGGACGCCCCCGAGATCGACGGGCTGGTACAGATCCAGGATGGCCGCGATGCGGGGCTTAAGCCCGGCGATTTCGCTGAAGTCACCATCATGGGCAGCGACGAGCACGACCTGTATGGCGAAGTGCGCTGGGACGCGCCGGAACACGGCTGAAGTACCCGTTGCGGCATCGCAGCAGCGTGGCACGGCCATGGCCGCGCACCGTTTCGGCCGTATGCAGCCTCAAGTGCGGGAGAACGGGGTAATTTAGAAGCCGCATCCGATCGCCACGGAGCCTCCGCCATGTCGTCCCTGCCGAATACAGCACCGGTACAGCAGCCCGCCACTGAATGGCGCACGATCCTGCGCCACCGCTGGCCGTTGCGATGGATGCATTGGATCAACCTGCTGTGCATGCTGGCCTTGGTCGGCAGCGGCCTGCAGATCTACAACGCGCATGCCGCGCTGTACTGGGGCGAGGCTTCGCATTTCGATACACCGTTGTTCGCGACGCAGGCCGTGCAGGGCCAGGATGGCCGGCTGCGCGGCATCACGCGCATCGGCGACGCACGCTTCGACACGACCGGCGTGCTGGGTGTCTCCGACAACAAGCTGGGCGCGCCGGTGCGCAGCGGATTCCCCGGATGGAGCACGATTCCGGGCTCGAAGAACCTGGCGATGGGCCGGCGCTGGCACTTCTTCTTCGCCTGGGCCTGGGTGCTCAATGGCGTGGCGTACCTGGTCTGGTCGCTGGCCAGCCGCCATCTCGATCGCGACCTGGCGTTGAGCAAGCGCGACTGGCGCGACATCCCGCGCAGCATCGTCGATCACCTGCGCCTGCGCCATCCGCACGGCGACGAGGCCGCGCGCTACAACCCGCTGCAGAAGCTGGCCTACCTCGGCGTGATCTTCGTGCTGGTGCCGCTGGCTGTGATCACCGGGCTGTCGATGTCGCCGCAGATGGATTCGGTCCTGGGTTGGTGGCTGGACCTGGTCGGTGGCCGCCAGTCGTCGCGCACGCTGCATTTCATCGCGATGGCGCTGTTCGTGCTGTTCACGCTGGTACACGTGGTGATGGTGTTCTACGCGGGCGCGATCAACGAACTGCGCTCGATGATCACCGGACGTTTCAAGGTGCGCTATCCGGTCGCCGCTGCGCCGGCCAAGCTGCCGCCGCAACCTGGCCGGCGAGGAGAAGGATCATGACTGACGACCTCATCCGGCCGTCGCGACGCCGCCTGTTGCGTGGCGTCATTGCCGCCACCGGCGCCGGCTTGCTGGCCGGCTGCGACGCGCTGTCGCGGAACGAAGGTTTCGTCGACCTGCTGGGCTCTGTCGAACCTCTGAACCAGCGCCTGCAGCGCTTTTTGACCGGCGACCGGCTGGCGCAGGAATTCCCGGCCTCGATGATCTCGCCGGTGTTCCGGCCGAACGGATCGATCGATCCGCAGACACCGGAATACCTCGCCCTCAAGGCCAATGATTTCAGCGACTATCGCCTGCGCATCCGAGGCCTGGTTGAGAAACCGCTGGAATTCCCGTTGGATGCGCTGCGCGCGATGCCGGCGCGCAGCCAGATCACGCGCCACGACTGCGTTGAAGGCTGGAGCGTGATCGGCGGGTGGACCGGCGTGCCGCTCGCTGCCTTGCTCGACCTGGCGCGTTTGCGCCCGGGGGCGCGCTACGTCGTGTTTCACTGCTTCGACGACCTCAGCAACGACGGCAGCCGATACTACGAAAGCATCGACCTGGTCGATGCCTACCATCCGCAGACAATCGCTGCGTATGCGATGAACGGCGCCGCGATTCCCGTCGCCAACGGCGCGCCGGTGCGCATGCGCATCGAGCGCAAGCTCGGCTACAAGCAGCCCAAGTACGTGCACACCATCGAACTGGCCGATGCCTACGCGCGCTTCGGCGGTGGCAAGGGAGGTTTCTGGGAAGACCAGGGTTACGACTGGTACGGCGGGATCTGACGATCGGTCGCCGTTGACGTCGCCGTCGCGCAGCGAGCGCATGATGCGTGCGTCCACGCACGGAGATCGGCGATGTCACGCAAGGCGATGTCACGCAATTCGACTTTCACCCGGTTGACGAAGGCCGCCGCGCGCTTCACCGGCCGGCCGCTGTGCTTCGCGCTTGCGGTTGGTATCGTCTTGCTGTGGGTCGCGAGCGGCCCGCTGTTCAAGTTCAGCGACACCTGGCAACTGGTTATCAATACCGGCACTACCATCATCACGTTCCTGATGGTGTTCCTGATCCAGAGCACCCAGAACCGCGACACCGAGGCGATGCAGATCAAGCTCGACGAGCTGATCCGCGCGACGCAGGGGGCGAACAACCGGCTGCTGGACCTGGAGGAACTCGAGGAAAAGGAGCTGGAGGCATTTCGCGACAGCTACGAAGCGATGGCCGAGAAAGCCCGTCTTTCAAACGACGACGAGGAATGCATCGGCACGCCCCTAATCAATCCGCCGAAGTGAATCAGACAATCGGCCCGTAACCAATCGCGACAAACGCGTAACGCCGCACGCCACCCGCGGCGGCAGCGCAGGTTCGAATTCCTCGTCGACGCGCCATAGAAGGGCAGTGTTGTCGTAAACCACCGCCCTGTCGCTCGCTACGCAGGTTATCGACCTGCCTCCGCGACAATCTGCTCTGCGGTATAGGGCCCCATGGCGATCGTGTCGGTGTGCGACCCCATCAGCTGCCGGAATTCCAGCGATGCGCGCATGCCGGTGGCGAGACCTTGCTTGCTGGCTGCGGCATCGCTCTTGTCTGACATTGCATCATCTATGTCGGGTGCGATGGCGACGTAGTCCCAGCTGTCTCCGGTCTGGTGTGAGTACCACTGCGTGACCGGAATGCCGAGTCCCCGGTCCGATGCCTCGCGGGCGGCCATCCACTTCATGAATTCCAGATGCTTGCCCGGCGCGACACGGTAGATTGAAACGACGGCAGATCCGGGTTTTTCCTGGGCTGCGACAGGTACGGTGACCCATGCGGAAACGCTGGTGATGGTGATCGCCAGCAGGTAGGACATGCGTTTCATATCAGACTCCTGGGGTGCTTGTGGAAAGCACCTGCCGGAAAGGGAGGGTGCGGCGCGACCGGCTTCACGCGACGCAACACACGCCCGCCCCCCTTCCCTGACATGCCACGTCTACAACGCCGACCAGTACGGCGATCGGCCAAGGAGCTCAGGATGGCGAGATCACGGCCCCGCAGCCTCCCGCCCTACAGCGCGTCGCTGGCGAGGTGTCCCCCTTGTCCGACGTTCGTAAGCCCTTGTTTTGACTATCCAGCAGTGGTCCCGTTTTCCACCGCCCTTGTCGGCAACCGTTGAAGCCGACGGACGACTCGCTGTCGCAAGTTGGCCTTGCCTTTGCCGGATGGGCGACAGAAGCCAGAGCATCGGGTTTCCAGGGGCGCCTTGGCATCTCAGCCGTAGGTGACCTCGATGATGGCGAAACGGACGATGCCGCCGGGAAGGGCGGCCTCGAATGCATCACCAACGCGCTTTTTCAGCATAGCCCGCGCCAGTGGCGAATCGATGCTGATGTAGCCCAGCTTCGCGTCGGTTTCGTCGGGCCCGACGATGCGGTAGCGCGCGAGCGTGCCGTCGATGACATCCTCGACTTCCACGCTGGCGCCGAAGAACACCGCCTCGCGATCCGTCGGCGCGGCATCCACGACGCGCAAGGTTTCCAGGCGCTTGGACAGGTAACGCACGCGGCGATCGATCTCGCCCAGCTGCTTCTTGCGATAGGTGTACTCGGCGTTCTCGGAGCGATCGCCCTCGGCCGCGGCGGCGGCGAGGGCGCGTACCACTTCGGGACGCCGCACTCGCCAGAGATCGTCGAGTTCAGCCTTGAGCCGCGCATGGCCCTGCGGCGTGACCAGCGCGGTACTGCTTTCTGCGGGTGGACGCCAGCGACCCAAGGCGACGACGCCGGAGTCAGCCGCGGCTCAGGTCTTGCTGCGCGTCAGCGTTTCGCTGGCGCCGCCGACCGATTGCAGCTCGTCGTTGCCGACCATCTTGTAGCGATGGTCCTGGTCGGACTTGCTGTCGGGATCCAGCAGCAGGTGTTCGCCGTCCTTTTCCAGCGTCCACGTGCCGGTGGTTTGCGTACCGCCCTGATCGAGCGTGAAGGTGCCTTCGGACGTGATGTCCAAGCGCGTGTCCTTGTCGCTGAACGTGCCTGCATACGCCTTGACGTCGAACGACGAGGTGGCCGCGATGTCCTGTGGAACCGGCGAATGCGCGGCTTCGGAAATCACTTCGACATTCTCCGGCGGCGGCGCCTCTGCCGAAGCGCTCTTCGCGGCATCGGTCGCGGTCTCGGCGGGAGTGGCGGCGGGTTCGGCGTCGCGCTTGCATCCCGTGATAGCCAGGATCGGTACCAGTACTGCGCCGGCCAATAGAGTGCGATTCATCGTGTGCTCCGTTGCTGGTGGTCGAACAGAAGTCCTGAGTGAAAAAATGAAACTGTCATCCCGAGCGTAGCGAGGGATCTGCTTTTCGGACAACAGATCCCTCGCTGCGCTCGGGATGACAAATTCCGATATGGCGTCGTACGCACACGTCAGCGCCCGCCGAGGATGCTGCCGAGCACGCCGCGCACGATGCGGTTGGTGACGGTGCGCGCGGCCTGCTTGCTTGCGGCTTCGACCACGCCCTGGCGGCGCTTGGTTCCCCACATCCACTCGCTGATCTTCTGGCCCATGCCGCCTTCCTGCCTATCCTGCTCGGGCGTGATGGCCTGCTCCGGCGTGACCGCGCGCGGCGCCTTGCCTTGCGCGACGGCGGGCTCAGCGCGCCTGGCCAGCATTTCGGAAGCCGAGTCGCGGTCGACGGCCTTGTCGTACTTGCCGCCGACCGCGCTGCCGGCACGCACTTGCGCGCGTTCGGCATCGTTGATCGACCCCATGCGACAGCGCGGTGGCGCGATCAGGGTGCGTTCGACCGGCATCGGCACGCCTTTCTCCTGCAGCGTCGACACCAGCGCCTCGCCGGTGCCGAGCTGCGAGATCGTCTTGGCCACGTCCAGATCTGGATTGGCGACGAAAGTCTCGGCCGCGGTCCGCACCGCCTTCTGGTCGCGCGGCGTGTACGCGCGCAGCGCGTGCTGTACGCGATTGCCGAGCTGGCCGAGGATGTCATCGGGCACGTCGTCGGGGAACTGCGAGCAGAAATAAACGCCCACGCCCTTGGAGCGGATGATGCGCACGACCTGCTCGATGCGCTGCTGCAGCGCGGGCGGGGCGTCATCGAACAACAGGTGCGCCTCGTCGAAGACGAACACCAGCTTCGGTTTGTCGAGGTCGCCCACCTCCGGCAGCGTTTCGAACAGCTCCGACAGCAGCCACAGCAGGAAACTCGAATACAGCCGCGGTTTCATGATCAGCTGGTCGGCGGCGAGGATGCCGATCACGCCGCGGCCGTCGGGGGTGGCGCGCATCAGGTCGGACAGTTCCAGCGCCGGCTCGCCGAAGAAGTTGGCGCCGCCTTCCTGCTCCAGCCGCAGCAGTGCGCGCTGGATCGCGCCGATCGATTGCGTGCTGACCAAGCCGTAGCTGGTGGAGATGTCCTTGCGCTCGTCGGCGACCAGGCCGAGCAGGGCGCGCAGGTCCTCGAGGTCGAGCAGCAACAGGCCGCGATCGTCGGCGAGCTTGAAGACGATGTCGAGCACGCCCGATTGCGTGTCATTGAGCTCGAGGATGCGCGAGAGCAGGTGTGGACCGATCTCGCTGACGGTGGTGCGCACCGGATGGCCGAGTTTGCCGTACAGGTCCCAGAACACGACCGGGCTCGGTTCGGACCTGTAATCGGCGATGCCGAGTTCGGTCACGCGCTGCTGCAGCTTGTCGTTCAGCGTACCGGCGACGGCGAGGCCCGCGACATCGCCTTTCACGTCGGCCATGAACACCGGCACGCCGATCCGCGAGAAGCCTTCGGCGAGCGTCATCAGCGTCACCGTCTTGCCGGTACCGGTGGCGCCGGCGACCAGGCCGTGGCGATTGCCGTACTGCGGCTGCAGGAACACCTTGCCGTTGCTTTCCGGCAACGACGTGGGCGTGGTGACGGCCTTGCCGACGAGGATGGGGTCCATGTCATTCATGCGAAAGGAATCGTGAGCGCGATTCTATGCGGGAATGTACCGCCACTGCTTGTCGTCCCGAGCGCAGCGAGGGACCTGCTGTCGACGTTCACGCATTCGGCGAAGCAGATATGTCTCGTTGCGCTCGGGATAACAACAAACGGATGGTTCCCAATTCCGCGCCGCGGGGCTACCCTGCCGGCTTCCTTCGCTTCACGATTGCAGTCCATGCCCTTGTTTGCGTCATTTTCCGGCCGCCTGGCCGCGCTAGTCGTCGTGCTGGTCCTCACATCGCTTCCCATCGTCGCCTCTGCACAGTCCAAGCGCGACCGTGCAGCCGCAGAACTGCTCAACCAGCGCATGGAGGCCGCCGAGACCAAGTACCGCGAGGCGCTGGTCAAGATCGGCAACAACGATCCCGACGGCATCGCGCAGAGCAACAGCGCGCTCGAGGACATGGAGGACGTCGTCACCGCCTGCGGCAAGCAGAAGGGCTGCGCGCTCGGACAGTTGCTGACCACCTACAAGCGCCTGCTCAAGGATGATGCCGATGCGCGCGTCTCCCAGGACGATGGCGACGAAGTCGACACGACGCTGTCCGACGAGGCCGGCGATCTACCCACCGGTCCGGTGCCGGCGGGCGCCAATGCTTCGGCGCTGCTGACCGCCGACGGCCAGCGCTTCGTGCGCATGGTGCAGTTCAATCCCGCGGTGCAGGCCGGCATCCGCCGCTGGCTCACCGACATGCGCATCTCGCTGGTGCAGAGCCACGAGAACTACCAGTACATGCGCCACCTGATGTCGCCGTCGTTCCAGCGCAACGGCCTGCCGGAGGCATTGTTGTTCGGCATCATGGCCAAGGAATCGAACGGCAAGGTGCACGTCGGTTCGCGCGCCGGCGCGGTCGGGCCGCTGCAGTTCATGCCGGCGACGGGACGGCGCTTCGGCCTCGGTCCCGATGGCACCGGCTTCGACACGCGCTACGACCCCCGCGCCTCGGCCGATGCCGCCGCCAGCTACCTCAACGAGCGCTTCGCGCAGCTCAACAACAGCATCGAGTTGTCGCTGGCCGCGTACAACGGTGGCGAGGGCAGGGCGGCGCGCGTCTATCGCGAGACCGGCGGCCGCAATTTCTGGGATGCCGACGTCTACAACCAGTTCCCGCCGGAAACCAAGGACTACGTGCCGATGGTGATCGCCGCGGCGTGGCTGTATCTGCATCCGAAGGAATACGGCCTGACCTTCCCGAAGGTCGATGCGCGCCCGGCCACGATCCGCCTCGCGCGTCCCGCGTCGATCTACGAACTGACCATCTGCCTCGGCAACGGCGGCACCCGCGACGGCTACATGCGTGTGCTGCGGAACCTCAATCCGCGTTATGAGCCGGAAAGCTGGATCCCGGCCGGCGCATCGCTCAACGCTACGGTGAAGATGGTCGGCCTCTACAACCGCTGGTGCGCGCAGGGCGCGCGCGCGGACCTGGCGAAGCAGCTGGTGATGAGCGATCCGAATTCGGCGATCGTCAATGTCGGTACGGTGCAGAACGTCGCGCCACCGGTATCGACGTTCGTGCCGGGGCAGGGCGTGGTGCCCACGACCGTGGCTACGGGCACTCCGGTCGTGGCAAAGAAGCCGCGCGAACACCGCGTCGTGCGCGGCGACACGCTCGTGTCGATCGCGCAGAAGTACCAGTGCGATACTGGCGATCTCGCGAAGGCCAACGGCATCAAGGCGCCGCGTTTCATGGTGAGGCCGGGGCAACGCGTGAAGCTTGACGGATGCCGGGAGCAGTAGCGCAGTCGCGCGCGCAGCGCACGTTCCAGACTACGTCGACTGCAAGGTCGCGAGACGTTCGCCGAGGCGAACTGCCGATTCAGCCGAAAGACCCGGCGCCAGTTCCGCGACGCCTGGCGGCAACAGCACGATCACCGTCGATCCGTAGTTGAACCGTGCCATCTCGGCGAAGCGTTCGAGGCGGATGTCCGCGCCGCGATAGTCCTTGACGGTGATGGCATCGCCGTAGCGCGGGATCTCGACGCCGCTCCACACGGTTTCCACGCCCGAGACCAGCAGCGCGCCGACCATGACCACGGTCATCGGCCCGAAATCGGTGTCGAAATGGCAGACCAGGCGTTCATTGCGTGCGAACAGCCTCGGCACCAGGCGCACGGCCGCGGGGCCGACGCTGAACAAGCGTCCCGGGATATGCACGGTCTCGCGCAGCTTGCCGCTCCACGGCATGTGCACGCGGTGGTAATCCTTCGGCGACAGGTAGACGGTCGCGAACAGGCCATCGGCGAAAGGAATCGCGGCTTCCTCGTCGCCGAGCAGTTCGGCGGCGGTGAACGACTGGCCCTTGGCCTGAAAAATGTCGCCGCCCTTGATCGCGCCGCACTGGCTGATGCGACCGTCGGCGGGCATCAGCAACGTGCGCGGATCGGGGTCGGGGATGCGCACACCCGCCTTCAGCGCGCGGGTAAAGAAGGCATTGAAGGTCGCATAGGCACGCGGATCGGGTTCGGCCGCCTCCGATAGGTCGACGCCGAACTTGCGCGTGACGGTGTCGATCAGCCAGCGGCTGATACGCGGTGATGGAGAGTAAGCGAGCGCGCGTGCGGCTGAGGACAGCAGGCGGTGCGGGATGACATAAGTGAGGGTGGTGATAAGGCTCATGGGATCTACTCCCTCCCCTGCGACTGCAGGGGAGGGTTGGGGAGGGGTGCTCTTGGATCACGGGATGCTGAAGACACCCCCTCCCAACCTCCCCCTGCCTTCGCAGGGGGAGGAGCTAAAAGCGCGAGGTCTAGCATCGCCGTCACTTCCTCGATGCCTGCGTCAACGCAAGCAGATCCGCCGCGATCGCCTTCGGCACGAGCGGCGGCTGGATTACGCCAGCCATGCGGCCTTCCGGATCGAGCAGCGCCAGCGCCGCCGAATGGTCCACGCTGTACTGGTCCGCCGGCGCGCCGTCGTCCGGTTCGACTTTCATGAAAACCAGCGACAGCGACCTCGCGAACGCCTCGAGTGCCGGCAGGTCGGCGGTCGCGGCCAGCGTGTCGCGATGGAAGGCATGCGCGTATTCGCCGATGCCGTCGGGCGTGTCGCGCTCCGGATCGACGGAGACGAACAGCACGCGCGGGCGCACGCCATCGGGCAAGGCGCTCCATTGCTTTTGCGCCTGCGCGAGTTCGGCGAGCGTGGTCGGGCAGATGTCGGGGCAGTGGGTAAAGCCGAGGAAGACGATCGTCCAGTGGCCCTTGAGTTCGCCGGGCACCAACTGGGTGCCGTCGGACTGCTGCAGCGAATACGCCGGCAATTCGCGCGCCTGCGGGAAGAGTTTCACCTCCTGCAGCGCCGGACCTTGCGGCGCTTTGCTGGCGCTATAGCGCTCGGCGGCCCACAGGCCCAGGCCCATGGCCACGGCGACGATCAGGATGTAGAGCGTGGTGCGGTTGAACATTGAATCGCCTTCGATGCTTCGGTCGGTACTTGAACTTCGGCCATGATAGCCGCGCCGCCCCTATAATTCCCCGCTCCTGTCCCATGCGCCCGGCTGCCTTGCGCTGCCGCTGCCTGCCCAATGACCGACGAACTGCAGACGATCATCGACCTGATCCGCTACGGCGCCAGCCGCTTCAACGCGGCCGGCCTGACGTTCGGTCACAGTTACGACAACGCGCTCGACGAGGCGACCCAGCTCACGCTGCACGCGCTGCACCTGCCGCACGACCTCAGCCCGGTCTACGGCCAGTCGCGGGTGACGCTGGCGGAGAAGGAAGACGTGCTGACGCTGTTCGTGCGCCGCATCGAAGAGCGCATTCCCGCGGCCTACCTGTGCGGTGAGGCCTGGTTCGCGGGCCTTAGTTTCAAGAGCGACCAGCGTGCGCTGGTGCCGCGTTCGCCGATCGCGGAACTGATCGAGGCCGGGTTCGAGCCCTGGCTCGGCGATCGCGAAGTGCGGCGTGCGCTCGACCTGTGCACCGGCTCGGGCTGCATCGCGATCGCGATGGCGCACTACAACCCGGAGTGGCACGTCGACGGCGTCGACCTCAGCGACGACGCGTTGGCGCTGGCGCGAGAGAACCAGGCACGGCTGCACGCCGACAACCTGCGCCTGCTCAAATCGGACCTGTTCCATGGCCTGCAGGGCGAGCACTACGATCTGATCGTCACCAACCCGCCTTATGTCACCAACGCCGAAACCGATGCGTTGCCGAAGGAATATTCCTACGAGCCCGAACTCGGCCTGCGCGCCGGCGACGACGGCCTCGACCTGGCGCTGAAGATCCTGCGCGATGCGCCGCTGCACCTGACCGACGACGGCCTGCTGATCTGCGAGGTCGGCGAGGCCGAGCGTGCGCTGACCAAGCTGCTGCCGGAACTGCCGCTGGCGTGGGTGGAGTTCAAGGTCGGGCAGATGGGCATCTTCGTCGCCGAGCGTCATGACCTGGTCACGCACAATGCGCGGATTCGCGAATTGGTGGATGAGCGTGAAGCTCAGGCGATCAAGGCAGCGGGCTTGTTTTGAGCATGCGGCACCAAGCTCGTCATCCCCGCGAAGGCGGGGGTCTAGCGACTTCGATCCTCAGTCACTGGGATTTGTCTTGGCGGATATGACGAACAAGCAAGTCACTGGGTTCCCGCCTTCGCGGGGTTTTCGACAGCCGAACGGCTGGTCATGACGAGCAATAAAGTCACTGGGTTCCCGCTTTCGCGGGGTTTTCAACAGCCGAACGGCTGGTCATGACGAGCGACAAAGGCACAACGTTCCCGCCTTCACGGGAACGCCGGCAAAGGCAACCGCGTTGAACTCATTCGGCCAGCTGTTCCGCGTCACCACCTTCGGCGAATCGCACGGGCCGGCGATCGGCTGCGTCATCGACGGCTGTCCGCCGGGGGTCGAACTCGCCGAGCAAGACTTCGTCCATGACCTCGCGCGACGCGCCACCGGCCGCACGCGCCACACGTCGCAGCGGCACGAGTCCGATGCCGTCGAGATCCTGAGCGGCGTCTACCAAGGCCACACGACCGGCACGCCGATCGCCCTGCTGGTCCGCAACACCGACGCGCGCAGCAAGGACTACGACAGGATCAGCGAACAGTTCCGGCCCGGTCACGCCGACTACACCTACTGGCAGAAATACGGCACCCGCGATCCGCGCGGCGGCGGGCGTTCGTCCGCGCGCGAGACCACGATGCGCGTCGCGGCGGCAGTGATCGCGAAGAAGTGGCTGGCCGACAAGTTCGGCATACGCGTCCGCGGCCATCTCGCGCAGATCGGCGACGTCGTCCCTGCGTCGTTCGACTGGAACGCGGTCGAAGGCAATCCATTCTTCTGGCCCGATGCCGCGCAGGTCGCTGCGCTCGAGGACTTCATGGATGCGCTGCGCAAGTCCGGCGATTCGGTCGGCGCGCGCATCACGGTGGCCGCCGACGGCGTGCCGGCGGGCTGGGGCGAGCCGGTCTACGGCAAGCTCGATGCCGAACTCGCGGCAGCGATGATGTCGATCAACGCGGTCAAGGGCGTGGAGATCGGCGATGGTTTTGCTGCCGTCGCGCAGAAGGGCAGCGAGCATCGCGACGAGATGTCGCGCGCCGGTTTCCTCTCCAATCACGCCGGCGGCATCCTCGGCGGCATCAGCAGCGGCCAGGCGATCGTGTGTTCGGTGGCGTTCAAGCCGACCTCGAGCCTGCGCCTGCCAGCGCGCGGGGTCGACGTCGACGGCAACGAGGTCGAGATCGTCACCACCGGCCGCCACGATCCCTGCGTCGGCGTGCGCGCCACGCCTATTTGCGAGGCGATGCTGGCGCTGGTGCTGATGGACCAGGCATTGCGCCATCGTGCGCAGTGCGGGGACGTGGGCGAAGTGTCGCCGCGAATTCCGCCTTCTGCTTGACCGCGTGTGTGACAACAGGGGTTGGGCTTTATCAATGGCAAGCAGGACTTTCTAGATGACCAGCAGGACACGATCAGCATGAGCAAGCAATTCAAGGTCGCCGTCGTCGGCGCCACCGGCGCGGTCGGCGAGGTGATGCTGTCGATCCTGGCCGAGCGCAAGTTCCCCGTCGGCGAGCTGGTGGCGCTGGCCAGCGAGCGTTCCGCCGGCGGCAAGGTGAAATTCGGCAATCGCGAGGTGGTCGTGCAGGACCTGGCGACGTTCGATCCGACCGGCATCGACATCGCGCTGTTTTCGGCGGGCGGTTCGATCTCGAAGGAATATGCACCGAAGTTCGCGGCCGCGGGCGCGGTCGTGATCGACAATTCCTCGGCCTTCCGCTACGACGACGACATCCCGCTGGTGGTCAGCGAGGTCAATCCGGAAGCGGCCAGGCACCGCCCGCGCGGCATCATCGCCAACCCCAACTGTTCGACGATGCAGCTGATGGTGGCCCTGGCGCCGATTTACCGCAAAGCCGGCATCGAGCGCATCAACATCGCCACCTACCAGTCGGTGTCGGGCACCGGGCGCAAGGCGCTGGAGGAACTCGGTCGCCAGACCGCGGCACTGCTCAATTTCCAGGCGGTCGAACCGGCGGTGTATCCGGTGCAGATCGCCTTCAACGTGATCCCGCACGGTGGCGACTTCACCGACAACGGCTACACGACCGAGGAGATGAAGCTGGTCTGGGAGACTCGCAAGATCCTCGGCGACGAGGCCATCCGCGTGAACGCGACCGTGGTGCGCGTGCCGGTGTTCTACGGCCATTCCGAAGCGGTGAACATCGAAACGCGCGACAAGCTCTCCGCCGTCGACGCGCGCGCACTGCTCGAGACGGCGCCCGGTGTCGAGGTGGTCGACGACCCGGTCGGCGGTGGCTATCCGACCCCCGTCACGCACGCCTCCGGCAGCGACCCTGTCTATGTCGGCCGCATCCGCGACGACCTGTCGCACCCGCATGGCCTCAACCTGTGGGTGGTGTCCGACAACATCCGCAAGGGCGCGGCATTGAACGCGGTGCAGATCGCCGAACTGGTGGCTGGAGAAGACTGAACCGTCGCGCCCAGGCGAACCCGGGTGGCGTCGGTTCGGCGCGAGTGGGGGATGTCGAGCGTGCCGCCCGGCCGGGCTGTCGACGAGCGCGCCATCGCGCGCAATCTGGCGCAGTCATTGCCAATCACGGCCATGCACCGCTAGAGTCGTTGTGGAATTGCGGGGGATGGCGTGATCGGAAAGCTACGAACGGCGTGGGTATTGCTGCTGCTGGCCCTAGTGGCCGGGCCTGCTTTCGCGCTCGGGCTGGGCCAGATCGAGGTCAAGTCGCAGCGCGACCAGCCCCTGCTGGCCGAAATCCCGATCATCTCCAGCGACCCGGCCGAACTGGAAAATCTGCAGGCGCGGCTGGCCTCGCCCGAGACCTTCGCCCGCATCGGGCTGGAGCCGCCGCAGGGCGTGGTGTCCGATCTGCAGTTCACCGTCGCGCTGGATGCCCAGGGCCGGCCGGTGATCCGGGTGACCAGCGCGGTGCCGGTGCAACAGCCGTTGCTGACCTTCCTCATCGAAGTCGACTGGGGCGAAGGCCGCCTGGTGCGTGAATATTCGGCGCTGCTGGATGCGCCGCGCACCGTGTCCGCGCCGGCCCAGCCACCGATCCAGGCGCCGACGGTTGCGCCGCCGAACACGATCGTGCGGGAGCCGGAGACGCCCGTCGCAGCCGTGCCGGTCGCGCCCGCGCCGCCGACCCCGGAGCCGGACGCTGCGCCGGCCGCAACGCCCGCACAACCGCTGGAAACACCTCCGCCAGCGACCGACATCGTGGCAGCCCCACCCGCTGCGACGCCGCCGGAGCCGGTTACACCCGCGCCAGCGCCGACTGCGCCGACCGCGCCGACCGGCAATGACGGTGAATACGCCGTCAAACGCGGCGACACGCTCGGCGAGATCGCCGGCGGCATCGCCAGCAGCGATTACACGCTCGACCAGACCATGCTGGCCCTGCTGCGCGCCAATCCCGATGCCTTCATCGACGGCAATATCAACCTGGTCAAGCAGGGTGCCGTGCTGCGCGTGCCGACCTCCGGCGAGCTGGCCAGCCTCGGCGCGGACGAGGCTGCGGTGATGGTGCGCGACCAGATCGAACAATGGCGCGAGGCCCGCCAGCCCGCACCGCAGCCGGCCGCGCTCGCCGGCGACGACGAGGCCGCCCCGGCGCGCGCCGCATCCACCAACAATGCGCCGCGCGTGGCTGATGCGCGGCTGGAGATCGTGCCACCGTCCTCTAATAGCGGGCGGCGCGCGGGAACACGATCCGGCATCGATGCCGGTGGCGAGGGCGACATGCTGCGACAGGACCTGCAACAGACCAAGGAAACACTGGCCGCGCGCGACTCCGAGGTGGAGGACCTGAAGGCCCGCGTCGCCGATCTCGAGAAACTGCAGCAACAACAGCAACAGCTGATCACGCTGAAGGACAGCGAATTGGCCGCGGCGCAGCAGCGCCTGGCTGCATCGAATCAGCAGGCCGCTGCGCCCGCGACCAGCATCTCGACGCCGGCGCCTACTTCCGCCGATAGCGGCAATGCGATGGTGTGGGTGTGGAGCGGCGTGGCGCTGCTGGCGCTGGGCCTGCTCGCCTGGTGGCTGTCGCAGCGGCGCAGGCCCCCGGTCGAGCCAGCAGCGCGCACGTTCAACACGGCGGCGATGGCGGCGAGCATTCCGTCGACCACCGGCAAGCCGGTTGCCGGCACGGCACCGGCCGATGTCGAGGAACCCGTCAAACCGACATTCGTCGAAGCCGCGTCAAAAGCCGCGCCGGAACCCGTGGCAGCACCGACCCCGGCCCCTGCCTGGAACGCGAACGCTGCCGTGATGCCTACCTGGCACGCCGATGCCTCGACGACGACGAAGGCAGCGGACACGGCAGCGTCGCCCGAGTCCGCCTTGCCGGCAGGACAGGAGCGCATCGAACTTGCGCGTGCCTATATCGACTTGGGCGACGTCGACACCGCGCGCAGCCTGCTGCGCGAAGTCATGGACAACGGCGACAGCGTCGCCCGTGGCGAGGCCTCGCGCCTGCTGCGCGAACTGGCTTAGGTCAAGCGGTATTCCTTTGATGCGCCACGCC
>JACMKK010000516.1 GCA_014380115.1 Luteimonas sp.
CCATGCCCGTCGCCGCCGAGAAGCCGCCGACATACGCGGCCAGCGCCAACGCGTCCTCGCCCGCGTTCAACGGCAACGCCAGGATGAAGCTGTCCGCCGCGACCGCACCGCCGCGGCCGAACATGGCGGCGCCGGCGCTCGCGATCGGCACCACCGCGGCGCTGATCAGCACCAGGTAAGTGCCGAACAGCCAGCGCGCGCGACGGATATCAGCGACATCGCCGCACTCGACGATCGCGACATGGAACTGCCGCGGCAGGCACACGATCGCGGTGAACGCGAGCAGCGTCTGGCCGACGAAGCCGACCGGCGGCGACTGCATGAACAGCGTCCGCGCCGCGTCCTCGACCGGCGTGCCGCGCGCTCCCAGCCAGCGCACCGCGAACACGCCGACCGCGATCATCGCCACCAGCTTGACCAGCGACTCCAGCGCGATCGCCAGCATCATGCCGTGGTGGTGTTCGGTGGCGTCGACCTGGCGCGTGCCGTACAGGATCGCGAACAGGGCCATCAGCAGCGCGACGTACAAGGCCGGATCGCCGAGCGCGCTGACGTGCATGCCGCTGGTGCCGGTCAGCACGCCGACGCTCAGTGCCACCGCCTTGTACTGCAGCGCGAGATAGGGCATCGCGGCGGTCAGCGCGATCACGGTGACCAGCGCGGCCAGGCGTGGCGCGCGGCCGTAGCGCGCGGCGATGAAGTCGGCGATCGAGACGGTGTTCTGCGCGCGCGCGATCAGCGCCAGGCGTTCGAGGATGCGCCAGCCGAACAGCAGCAACAGCAAGGGGCCGAGATAGATCGGCAGGTACGACAGGCCGCCGCGCACCGCACTGCCGACCGCGCCGTAGAACGTCCACGACGAGCAGTACACCGCCAGCGCGAGGCTGTAGACCAGCGGCCGCAGCCACGGACGTTCCGGATACAGCGGGCGGCGATCGCCATACCAGGCCACGCCGAACAGCAGCGCGGCATAGCCCAGCGATACCAGCAACAAGATCCAGCCTGGAATCACGCCCGTTTCGCTCCTCGGCAGCAGCGCGAGTGTACGGCGCAGTTTGCAGGGCTGCATGAGACCAAGGTCGAATGCATCTGGACCGCGTGCAGCATGTTGGCTGCCTTGCAGGAGCGCCTCTTGGGCACGTTGGCTTCCTGGGAAAGCCGTCGCGCCCAAGGGCGTTCCTGCGCAGCGAGCGGTTGTGCATTGCGAGACGACCCGGCGCCATGCGCTAATCGGCGTGATGGCCGTCGCCGATCGCTACCAGAGCCTGTACCGCGACCTCGTGCTCGCGCATGCGCGCGAACCGCGGCATGCGGCGCCCGTGCCGCCACCGTACCTGCGGGCCGAGGCGCACAACATGTTATGCGGCGACCGCGTCGGCATCAGCCTGAAGCTCGATGCGTACGGCCGCATCGTCGCCATCGGCCACGACGGCGAGGGCTGCGTGTTGTGCGTGGCGTCGGCGTCGCTGATGTGCGAACACGTCCTGGGCAGCGATCGCGCGGCGGTGATGCAGGCGCACGTCGCCCTGCAACCCATGTTGCAGGGCGATCAGGGGGATGACGCCGTGCTCGGCGACCTTGTCGCGTTGGCCGGCGTCGCGGCGTATCCGTCGCGGCGCCGCTGCGTGCTGTTGCCTTGGGAAGCCCTGCTGCAGGCGCTTGCGCCGGACGCGGCGGCCGCATGAACGCGTCGATCGCGTGCATGCCGGAGGTCGCCGCTGGCGGCGCTCGCGGCG
>JACMKK010000517.1 GCA_014380115.1 Luteimonas sp.
CGGAGGCGCCGCGCGACCCGACGATCGGGCGCTATCTCGCCGCGATCCGCGCCTGCCGCGAGGCGCACGGGCACGATGCTTACCCGGGATCGCCCTGGCTGCTGGCGCACGCGCTGCGTCCCGAGGACCGCATCGCCTGCTGCGAACTGCAGCCGATCGAGGCCGCGGCCTTGAAGGCCAACTTCGCCCACGATCGCCGCATCCAGTTGTTCGAGCGCGACGGTTACGGCGCCATCAAGGCGCTGCTGCCGCCGAAGGACGGCACCACGAAGATCGGCCGCGGACTGGTGCTGGTCGATCCTCCCTACGAGGCGCAGCTGGACGAGTTCGATGCCGCGATCGCGGCCTTGCGCGATGGCTTGCAGCGCTGGCCGCAAGGCGTGTTCGCGCTTTGGTATCCGATCAAGCTGCGCCGTACGCTGCGCCCGTTCTATCGTCGCGCTACCGACCTGCCCGCAAAATCCGTGCTGACGCTGGAACTGCTGGTACGTCCTGACGATTCGCCGCTGCGCATGAACGGCAGCGGCCTGTTGCTGGTCAATGCGCCGTGGAAGCTCGATGCCACGCTAGTGCCGGCACTCGGCGCGTTGCGCAAGGCATTGGGCGAGGCTGGCGCCAGCCACCAAGCCGACTGGTTGCGCGCGCCGGAATAAGGGTTGTCCGTCGGGCCTGGCTCTGTAGGAGCGCGCCTTGCGCGCGATTCGTCTCCCTGTAATGCCTCTCGCGCCCAAAGGGCGCTCCTACAGCGACGTCTTGATGTTCCGACGCGATCAGGGATCGGCCTTGACTTCCGGTTCGAAGAAACTCCATTTCACTTCCGGGAACTGCGCCTTCAGTGCGCGCTCGACCACGTTGATCTGATCGATCAGCCCTGCGGCACTCTGCTCCTCGCGCATCTGCGCCTGCACCGACACCATCGCATCATTGCCCAGCTGCAGCGTGATCAGGCTGATGACGCGGCCGACCTCGGGGCGGTCTTCGATGAAACGACGCAGCTCTGCTTGGCGCTCGGGATCGATGCTCTGCCCGATCAGCATCGCCTTGACCTCGATCGCGACGAACACCGCGACCACGATCAGCAGCACGCCGATGAAGATCGTGCCGACCGCGTCCCAGATGGGATTGCCAGTCACCACCGTCAGCAGCACTGCGACCAGCGCGAACACCAGGCCCAGCAGCGCCGCTAGGTCCTCGCCGAAGATCACCACCAGTTCGGCCTGGCGGCTCTCGCGGAACCAGCGCCACAGCGAACGCGCGCCGCGGGCCTTGTTGACTTCCTGCAGGCAGGCGCGCATCGAGATCGCCTCGGCGACGATGCCGAATACCAGCACGCCGGCCGCCCACCACCACATCTTCAGCGGTTCAGGCTGCTGCAGTTTGTGGATGCCCTCGTACAGCGAGAACATGCCGCCGACGGTGAACAGCATCACCGCCACCAGGAACGACCAGAAATAGATCGCCTTGCCGTAGCCGAGCGGATACTCCGGCGAGGCCGGCTGCCGCGCCTGGCGCATGCCCAGCAGCAACAGCAGCTGGTTTCCACAATCGGCCAGTGAGTGCACGGTCTCGGCCAGCATGGCGCTGGAGCCGGTGAAGAACGCCGCCACGCCCTTTGCGACCGCGATCGCGAAATTGGCACCGAGCGCGAACAGGACCGCACGCGTGGAATCGCCACCACCAGCCATGGAATTCACCCACTTCGAGAAGAAGTGCACAGTTTATAAGCGATGGCCGGCATATTGCGGGCCTCACGCTGCCCCGACGTGAGATTTCACGCCGCGTAGAGCAATGCTTCACCTTTGCCGTGCCAGCATGCGGCATGGCTGCACGCAACCGTCTCCCACCCTGGCATGAGGAACTGCGCCTTCCGAACGGTCGCGAGGTGTTGATCCGACCGATCCGGCCCGACGACGCGGTGCCGCTGCGTGCCGGTTTCTCTTTGTTACAGCCGGACGAAGTCCGCCAGCGGTTCCTCTATGCCATGAAGGAGCTGTCGCCGGAAATGGCGCATCGGCTCACGCATCCGGACACGCGCAGCGAGTTCGCATTGGTGGTGTCCGAACCGCTGCCACCCGGCGAGGCGCTGGTCGGCGCGGTCGCGCGGGCGTCGCTCAGCAACGGCACGCGCGACGCCGAATTCGCGATCCTGGTCAGCCGCTACATCGGCGGCATGGGCCTGGGCAGGCATCTGATGCGCCGCCTCGTGCGCTGGGCCAAGGGCAAGAAGCTGGACTCGCTGTACGGCGACGTGCTCGAACACAACCTTCCGATGCTGTCGCTCGTGCAATCGATCGGTTTCCGTCGCGAGCATTCGGAGACGCCCGGCCTGGCGCGCGTCGTGCTCGACCTGCGTGCAAGCCCCAAGGTAGCGACGGCCTGACACCCACCACAGGTCCCCCGGCCGATCGGCAGCACGGCATCGGTTAAAATGCCGCGTCCGATGTCCCAGCCCCACTTCCCCACTCCCCCGCTGCCCAAAAGCGGCCAGCAGCGTGCCTTCTGGCGTGCACCCGCTAGCGCCAGCGCGCTGGCGTGGTCGATCGCGCGCGCCGCCGATGCGCATGCCGGTCCCTTGCTGGTCATCGCGCGCGACAACCAGGCCGCACATCAACTCGAAGGCGATCTGCGCACCCTCATCGGCGACGACGCCACGCTGCCGGTGATGCCCTTCCCCGACTGGGAAACGCTGGCCTACGACCAGTTCAGTCCGCATCCGGACATCGTCTCGCAGCGCCTGGCCGCGCTGCATCGCCTGCCAACGCTCAGGCGCGGCATCGTCGTGGTCCCGGTGCAGACGCTGATGCAACGCCTGGCGCCGCTGCGCTACGTGGTCGGCAATACCTTCGACGTGCGCGTCGGGCAGACGCTCGACCTCGATTCGGAGAAGCGGCGCCTCGAAGCCGCTGGCTATCGCAACGTGCCGCAGGTCCTCGACCCGGGCGATTTCGCCGTGCGCGGCGGCCTGCTCGATGTCTATCCGATGGGTGCCGACGAGCCTTACCGCGTCGAACTGCTCGACGACAGCATCGACACGATCCGCGCCTTTGATCCGGAAAGCCAGCGCTCGCTCGACAAGACCGATGCCGTGCGACTGCTGCCCGGCCGCGAGGTGCCGCTCGACGAAGAAGCCGTGAAGCGCGCGATGTCGACGCTGCGCGAGCGCTTCGACATCGACACACGGCGCAGCGCGTTGTTCCAGGACCTCAAGGCCGGACTCGCGCCCGCCGGCGTCGAGTACTACCTGCCGCTATTCTTCGATGGCACGCCCGGCAACAGCCCGGCGACGCTTTTCGACTATCTCGGCGACGGCATGCTGCCGGTCCTCGGCGACGGTGTCGGCGATGCGGCCGACAATTTCTGGATCCAGACCGGCGAGCGCTACGAACAGCGACGCCACGACATCGAACGCCCGCTGCTGCCGCCCGACGAGCTGTACCTGTCGCCGGATGCGTTGCGCGCCAGACTCAACAAACTCGATCGTGTCGATGTCTGCGGTCCGAAGCACGCGCGCTGGGCAGACGCCCTGCCGCTCGGCGAACAGCCGGCACCCGATCTGCCGATCGCGGCGAAGGATGTCGAACCGGCCTCGGCGCTGAAGTCGTTCCTGGCGACGTATCCGGGGCGCGTGTTGATGGCTGCGGATTCCGCGGGTCGTCGCGAAGCCCTTCACGAAGTACTGCAGGCAGCAGGGTTGTCGCCGACGGTGCTGCCGGATTTCCAGGCTTTTGTTCGTCATCCCCGCGCAAGAATTGACGATCAAGGGCAAGCGCCCCGTTTCTGCATCGCCGTCGCCCCGCTCGACAACGGCTTCGCCCTCGACGCGCCGCAAATCGCGATCCTCACCGAACGCCAGCTGTTCCCAGAGCGCGCTGCACAACCGCGCCGCCGCAAGCGCGCCGGTCGCGAGCCGGACGCGATCGTCCGCGACCTCGGTGAGTTGTCCGAAGGCGCGCCGATCGTGCACGAGGACCATGGCGTCGGCCGTTATCGCGGATTGATCACGCTGGACGCCGGCGGCCTGCCCGGCGAATACCTCGAAATCGAATACGCCAAGGGCGACCGCCTCTACGTGCCGGTCGCGCAACTGCACCTGATCAACCGGTACTCCGGCGCGTCTCCGGAGACCGCGCCGTTGCATTCGCTCGGCGGCGAGACTTGGGCCAAGGCCAAGAAGAAGGCCGCCGAGAAGGTCCGCGACGTCGCCGCCGAACTGCTGGAAATCCAGGCCAAGCGGCAGGCACGTGCGGGACTGGCCCTGGATGTCGACCGCGCGATGTACGAACCATTCGCGGCGACCTTCCCGTTCGAGGAAACACCGGACCAGCATTCCGCGATCGAAGCGGTCATCCGCGACCTCTCCAGCTCGCAACCGATGGACCGCGTGGTCTGCGGCGATGTCGGCTTCGGCAAGACCGAAGTCGCGGTGCGCGCGGCGTTCGTGGCCGCCACGTCCGGTAAGCAGGTCGCAGTCCTGGTGCCGACCACGCTGCTGGCCGAACAGCACTACCGGACGATGTCCGATCGCTTCGCCGACTGGCCGTTGCGCGTCGAGGTGCTGTCGCGCTTCAAGACCGCGAAGGAGATCAAGACCGAGATCGGCAGGATCACCGACGGCACGCTCGACGTCATCGTCGGTACCCATCGCCTGCTGCAGGCAGACGTCAAGTTCAGGGACCTCGGCTTGGTCATCGTCGACGAGGAACAGCGCTTCGGCGTGCGGCAGAAAGAGGCGCTGAAGGCGCTGCGCGCCAACGTGCACTTGCTCACGCTCACCGCAACCCCCATCCCGCGCACGCTCAACATGGCCATGGCCGGCCTGCGCGACCTGTCAATCATCGCCACGCCGCCGGCGCATCGCCTGGCGGTGCAGACCTTCGTCACGCCCTGGGACGACCCGCTGCTGCGTGAGGCCTTCCAGCGCGAGCTCGCGCGCGGCGGTCAAGTCTATTTCCTGCATAACGACGTCGAGAGCATCGGCCGCATGCAACGCGAACTCGAGGCGCTCGTGCCGGAGGCGCGCATCGGCGTCGCCCATGGCCAGATGCCAGAGCGCGAACTCGAACGCGTGATGCTCGACTTCCACAAGCAGCGCTTCAACGTGTTGCTGTGCACGACGATCATCGAATCTGGCATCGACATTCCAAACGCCAACACCATCATCATGAATCGCGCCGACCGGTTCGGCTTGGCGCAGCTGCATCAGTTGCGCGGCCGCGTCGGACGCTCGCACCACCGCGCTTACGCCTACCTGCTCGTGCCGGACCAGCGCACGATCACCAGCGATGCGCGCAAGCGGCTGGATGCGATCGCGGCGATGGACGAACTCGGCGCCGGCTTCACCCTGGCCACGCACGACCTCGAGATCCGCGGTGCCGGCGAACTGCTCGGCGAGGACCAGAGCGGACAGATGGCCGAAGTCGGTTTCAGCCTCTACACCGAACTGCTGGAGCGCGCCGTGCGCAGCATCAAGCGCGGCGAGCTGCCCGACCTCGACGGCACGCACGTGCATGGCGCCGACATCGAGCTGCATGTTCCGGCGCTGATCCCCGATCACTACCTGCCCGACGTGCATGCGCGGCTGACGCTGTACAAGCGCATCAGCAGTGCACGCGACCTCGAGGCCCTGCGCGAATTGCAGGTCGAGATGATCGACCGGTTCGGCCTGCTGCCCGACCCTGCCAGGTACTTGTTCGCGATCGCAGAACTGAAACTGCAGGCGACCAGCCTCGGCATCCGCAAGCTCGACCTCGGCGGCAACGGTGGTCGCGTCCAGTTCGAAGCGAAGCCCAACATCGATCCGATGGCGGTCATTCGTCTGGTCCAGTCGCAGTCGAAACAGTACGCGATGGACGGCCCCGACAAGCTGCGCATCAAGCTCGACCTGCCCGATGCCGTCACGCGTCTGAATGCCGCCCGTGGGCTACTGACCGCCTTGCGCCCGGCGTAGCGCGCGCAACGCGCTACCGGATCGAGCGCGCCGCGCGAGGCCGCGGCCTCCCGACCACCTCTCAACGATCC
>JACMKK010000075.1 GCA_014380115.1 Luteimonas sp.
ACGATGCGCAGGCTGGTGATCGTCGCGCTGCTGCTGCTCGGCGTGCAGATCGCGCTCGGCGGCTGGGTCAGCGCGAACTACGCAGCGCTCGCTTGCGGCAACGATTTCCCGACCTGCGTCGGCCAGTGGAATCCACCGCACGATTTCCGCGAAGCCTTCGTACTGTGGCGTGGCATCGGCGTCGATTACGAAGGCGGGATCCTCGATGGCGCATCGCGCATCGCGATCCAGCTCGCGCACCGGATGATGGCGGTGCTGGTGTTCGTCTACTTGCTCGGACTCACGATCAAGCTGCTACGCACGCCAGGTCTGCGCGGCTGGGCGACGGTGCTGGGCCTGGCGACGCTGGCGCAGGTCGCGCTCGGCATCGCCAACGTCAAGTTGTCGCTGCCGCTGCACGTCGCCGTCGCGCACAACGCCGGCGCGGTGCTGCTGTTGTTCGTGCTGGTCTCATTGCTGGCGCGCCTGCGCGCTCCGGACTGAACGATGTCGCGCACCACGCCCATCGCCTTCGGCCCGTACTGGCAGCTGACCAAGCCACGCGTGGTTGCGCTGATCGTGTTCACCGCGCTGGTCGGCATGTTCCTCGCGGTGCCGGGACTGCCGCCGCTGCGCCAGACGTTGTTCGGATTGCTCGGCATCTGGCTGGCGGCGGCTTCCGCGGCTGCGATCAACCACCTGATCGACCAGCGCATCGATCGCGTCATGGTGCGCACCGCGCACCGGCCGCTGGCAACCGGCGCGCTGACCTCGGCCAAGGTGCTGACGTTCGCGGTGTTCCTCGGCGCGGCGTCGATGACGATCCTGATCGCGCTGGTCAATCCGTTGACCGCGGCGCTGACCTTCGCCTCGCTGATCGGCTACGCCATCGTCTACACCGGCTGGCTCAAGCGCGCGACGCCGCAGAACATCGTCATCGGCGGGATCGCGGGTGCCGCGCCGCCGCTGCTCGGCTGGGCCGCGGTGACCGGGCGCGTGGATCCGCATGCGCTGCTGCTGGTACTGATCATCTTCGTGTGGACGCCGCCACATTTCTGGGCGCTGGCGATCTTCCGCCGCGACGATTACGCGCGCGCGCTGATCCCGATGCTGCCGGTCACCCATGGCGTGGTCTATACGCGCTGGCAGATCCTGTTCTACACCGTGCTGCTGGTGCTCGCGACCGTGCTGCCCTGGATCACCGGCATGAGCGGCCTGTTCTACCTCGGTGGCGCACTGGTGCTCGGCGCGGTGTTCCTCTGGTACGCGTGGAAGCTGCTCGATCCCCCTGACGAGCTGTTCGCGATGAAGGTCTTCAACTATTCCATCGTGTATCTGATGGCGCTGTTCGCCTTCCTGCTGATCGACCACTGGCTGCTGCCGTTCCTGCAGCCGGCGCCGTTGTTCCAGCTGCAGCCGGCCTGATATCGCGTCACCCGACGATCGGTGACAATGACCACCACCTCCACGACGATCCAAGGCAAGGCCATGACCGTTCTGTTCCGCATCGTGCGACGCTTCAAGTCACACGCGCCGGTCGCGCTGCTGTGCGCCGTCGCGTTGTCCTCGATAGCGGGCGCCGCGACGCCGGATGCTTCGGTGGCGCAACCGTCGCGCACGATCCTCGTCAGCGCCGCGCACATGCTCGACGTCCGCAACGGCCGCATGCTCGACAACCCGCAGCTGCTGATCCGCGACGGCAGGATCGTCGAAGTGCGCAACGCGGCCAGCGATGCGTTGCCGGCGGATGTCGAACGCATCGACCTGCCCGGCAAGACCCTGCTGCCGGGCCTGATCGACATGCATGTGCACCTCGATGCCGATTCCTCCTATGGCGGCTACACCGGCCTGCAGTTCAGCGACCGCTTCTGGTCGGTGCTGGCGGTGGTGAACGCGCAGAAGACACTGATGGCCGGCTTCACCACCGTGCGCAATGTCGGCGCCGATGCCTGGAACGACGTCGGCCTGCGCCAGGCGATTGACGAGGGCAAATTGCCCGGGCCGCGCGTCGTGACCGCCGGCTATGGCTTCGGCGCCACCGGCGGCCATTGCGACTCCACGTATTTTCCGCCGTCGATGGAGCAGGACAGTCCGTTCAACGCCGACAGTCCCGAAGAAGGGCGCAAGCGCGTGCGCGAGTTGCGCAAGTACGGCGCCCAGGTCATCAAGATCTGCGCCACCGGCGGCGTGTTCTCGCGCAATACCGAACCGGGCCAGCAGCAGATGAGCCTGGACGAGATGCGCGCGATCGCCGACGAGGCGCACATGTGGGGCCTGAAGGTGGCCGCGCATGCGCACGGCGCCGCCGGCATCAAGGACGCGATCCGCGCCGGCATCGACACCATCGAGCACGCCAGCCTGATCGACGACGAAGGCATCCGCCTGGCAAAGCAGCACGGCACCTGGCTGTCGATGGATATCTACAACACCGATTACACGCAGGCCGAAGGCAAGAAGAACGGCGTGCTCGAGGACAATCTGCGCAAGGACCGCGAGCTCGCCGAAGTCCAGCGCGAAGGTTTCCGCCGCGCGCACGCGGCCGGCGCGAAGATGGTCTACGGCACCGATGCCGGCGTCTATCCGCATGGTGACAACGCCCGGCAGCTGGCGGTGATGGTGCGTTACGGCATGACGCCGGCCGAAGCGATCCGCAGTGCCACGATCGACGCGGCCGAGGCGTTGGGGAACAAGGACATCGGCGCGATCGAGGTCGGCCGCTGGGCCGACCTGGTTGCCGTCACCGGTGATCCCACGGCCGATGTCGCCTTGCTCGAATCGATTCCCTTCGTGATGAAGGGTGGCGAAGTCGTCAAGCAAGCGCGTTGATGCGCGATTGCCGGCGGCGCCGCCGGCACGGTGCTCGCCAGGACGGCATGTCCGCCGTCCTGACCGACAGGCTCAGCGCTTGACCAGTTCCACGCGCCGATTCTTCGCGCGCCCGGCCTCGTCGTCGTTGCTCGCGACCGGCTTGCCCATGCCTGCGCCACTGGCCTCCATGCGCTCGGCGTCGATGCCGTAATCCTCGACGAGTGCCGCCACCACGGCATCGGCGCGACGCTCGGACAGGCCGAGGTTGTACTTGTCGCCGCCGACGTTGTCGGTGTGGCCGACGACGGCGAGCTTGAGCGTGGGCTGTCCCTTGAGCAGCGCGGCGATCTGTTCCAGCGTCGGCTTCGATTCCGGCTTCACTGCGGACTTGTTGAAGTCGAAATAGATCCCGTACAGCGAGATGCGGCCATCGGCGGCGAGCGCCTTGGCCATGTCGTCGGCACTGACGGCGACCATCTTGTTCTCGCGCGCCTTCGGCTCGACCGCGACCACCAGCACGCCGGAGCGGCGGTTGAGCGCCTTGCAGTAGAGGTCGGCTTCGATGGCATGGGTGTAGACCGCGAGCGTGCGCTCGCCACCGTTGCCGTCGGGCACGGTGGCGAGGATGTAGCGCTGCTCGGTGGGCGTCTCGGAGGTCGCACAATTTCCGTTGCTGAAGCTCTCGTCCTTGAGGCGGTTCTGCGGATAGAGCTTCTCCATCAGGCCCTGGGTGCCGCCGCCGTGGTCGTTGCCCACGATGTCGCCGCCGCAGGCGGCGTCCTGGCAGCCGTACTGCAGCTTGCCGCCGCTGGCCTTGATCTCGTCGATGTAATTGCGCATCAGCTCCAACGGCGAGCGATCTTCGGGTGCTATGTACACCAGGCGCGTATAGAGGCCCTCGGCCGCGATTTTGCGCTTGGCGACGGCGATACGGTTGTTCTTGGCATCGCGCGCTTCGCTGTCCTCGTCGACGAGCAGCTTCGATGCCGGGAAGTTGATCGCATCGAAGCGGCGCTGCTCGTAACTGACGATATGGCTGCCTTCGTAGCGCTTGAGCCAGGCCGGATCATGCGCACCGGCGATGTCTTTGGTGGGGATGGTCGCGTCTGCGGACGCGAGCAGCGGCACGAGGGCCAACAGGGCGATCAGGAACCGGAACATGCGCGGCACTCCGACGGGGGATGTCGGAAAAAACGCTTCATCGGACCGGAATCGGCCATCGCCAGGACACAAACGACCCGCATCTGTGCGCGCCGTTCGTCTCGCGGGACCGGATCGTCGAATCCCGCTAGTTGCCGACGCCCAGCAGGTAGCGCTGCCAGAACAGCATGCTCGCGGCGCCGTAGTAGTCGACATTGCCTTTCTTGCGGAAGCCGTGACCCTCGTCGTCGAACATCAGGAACCAGACCGGCTGGCCGTTGCCGCGCACGGCTTTCACGATCTGCTCGGCCTCGGTGTAGGGCACGCGCGGATCGTTCCTGCCCTGGGCGACGAACAAGGGCGAGGTGATCTTCTTCGCGCCGTTGAGCGGCGAGATGCGATCGAACACGGCCTTCATCTCCGGCGTGCGTTCGTCGCCGTATTCGGCGCGGCGCAGGTCGCGACGGTAGCTTTCGGTGTTGTCGAGGAACGTGCCGAAGTGCGAGATGCCGACGATCTCGACGCCGGCGCGGATGCGGTCGCTGTAGTGCATCAGCGAAGCCAGCACCATATAGCCGCCATAGCTGCCGCCGGTCACGCCGACGCGTCGTGCGTCCAGTTCGGGCTGCTTCGCGATCCAGTCGAGCAGCGCGCCGATGTCCTTGACCGAGTCCTCACGCTTGTCGGCGTTGTCGAGCGTCAGGTAGGTCTTGCCGTAGCCGGCCGAGCCGCGCACGTTCGGCACCAGCACCGCCACGCCGAGTTCGTTGACGAGGAACTGGAAGTTCGGGCTGAACGTCGGCCGTGCCTGGCTTTCGGGGCCGCCGTGGATGCTGATGATCACGGGCAGCTTGCCACCTGTCGGCGCCTTGGCGGGCTTGTAATAGAACGCGGGAATCGTGCGCGGCTTGCCGTCGACCTCGTCGAAGGTCGGGAAACGCACCAGCGTCGGCGCGACGAAGCGCGCGGCATCCAGTCCGCCGACTTCACTGCGCGTCCAGCGCACGAGCTTCGCGGTCGCCAGGTCGATGACATGCACGTCGCTCGGCGAAGTCGCGGTATTCAAACTCAACGCCAGACGCTTGCCGTCGGGCGAGAAGCCGAGGCCCGTGATCATGCCGACCGGCAGCTCCGGCAGGTTGACGGGCGTATGCCCCGGCAGCGACAGCACATGCAATTTGTGGATGCCGTCCTCGTTGCTGACGTAGGCCAGGTGCCGGCCATCGTCGGCGATTTCCATGGCGTCGACATCCCAGGGGATGTCGGCACTCAGTACCTGCGGCGGCTTGCCGCTGTCGGGATCGTGGAAGCGCAACGTCTGGAACTCGCTGGCCTTGCCGTGGTCGGGTTCGTCGGAGACGAAGTACACCGACTTGCCGTCGGGCGCGAACTTGAAATCGCCGAACGCGGCCTTGCCGCCATCGACCGGGAACAGCTCGAGCTTGCCGCTTTTGAGGTCGACCACACCCGGATAGCTTTCGTTCGCCGAGACGTATTTGAGCACCAGCAGGCGCGTGCCATCGGGCGAGAAGTCCATAGCCGCCCAGTTGCCGCCCTCGGTGACCAGCGCCTTGCGCTGCTTCGTCGCCAGGTCCATCAGCCAGAGGTCGGTGTCGGTGCCGTTGCGTACCGTGCTGCTCCAGGCGAACTGCCTGCCGTCGCGCGAGAACAGCGGATCCTCGTTGCGCGCCTTGCCATCGCTGAGCAGCGTCGTCTCGCGCGTGGCCAGGTCGAACCAGGACAGCTGCCAGAACTCGTTGCCACCGACGTCCTTGCCGAACACGAAGCCGTCGCGACCCGACGCTGGCGGCGCCGTGCCGACGCTCATGATCGGCTCGGGATAGAAGGTCAGCTGTTCGCGCATGCCGAGTGGCGCGCAGACGCGGTGCGCCTGCGCGGTTTCGGCGAAGCGCGTCGTGATCAGCAGGCAGCCATCCCTGGTCCAGCCGGCGAATTCGGCGCCGCGCGTGTTCTGGTAACGGTTGAGTTTCTCGATCAGCGCCGGCGGCACGACGGGCACGTGCTCGCTGATGCGATGCCCTACCGTTTCGCGGACGACGGCCTTGGCGGGCGCTGCGTCGCTCTGCGCTTGCGCGAGCGCGGGCAGCGCGGCCAGGACGGACAGCAGGACGGCGTGACGAAGTCGCATCGGCATTCTCCGCAGGGCTGGACGTAGCAGCTTACCCGCAGCGCCGCGCCGGCACGGGTCGAAACTAGCGGTTCGGCTGCGTTACAGTGCGCTCGCTCACCATCGTGGGGACTACGCATGGTCACTCGACGTGGATTCGTCCAGGCAGCCGCAGCCATGGCGGTGACGGCTGCGGCCGGTGTTACGAGACTCGCGCGCGCTGCGTCGGCGGCGTGGACGCCGTATCGCGAAGCGATGCCGATCGATGGCGCCGGAGGTAGCCACCTGATCTGGCTCGAGGACGACGACCCCGGCGTCGCCGCGGAACTCGCCTACATGCGCGCGTCGGGCCTGACGGCGGTGGTACAGACGGTCGCGCCGAACGGCCGATTCTGGATCAACGACGCGGCATTCGAGGCCACCAAGGCGCATATCGCCAAACTCGACAAGAAAATCGCGCTGCATCCGGATGCCACTCTGCACGTCGGCAGCGTCGCCGACCTGCAGCGCGCACACCGCGAACGCAAGGTCGGCGTGATCTACACGTTCCAGGGCACCGAATCGCTCGGTGAGGATGTCGAGCGCATTCCGTTGTTCCGCAAGCTCGGCGTGCGCGTGATCCAGCTCACCCACAACCGCCGCAACCTGGTCGGCGACGGCTGCATGGAGCCCGGCAACGCGGGCTTGAGCAACTACGGCCATGAGGTGGTCGAACGATTGAACGCCGAGAAGGTCGTCGTCGACCTCGCGCACGGTGCGCAGCGCACCATCAAGGAGGGCATCGCGGCATGCAAGGCGCCGATGCTGATCAGCCACACCGGCTGCCACGCCCTGGCCGCGCTGCCGCGCAACACCACCGATGCCGAATTGCGGGCGATGGCCGATCGCGGCGGCGTCGCCGGCATCATCTTCTGGCCCTACCTGCGCACCGACTCGCAGCCGATGGCGATCGACGTGGTCCGCCACATCGAGCACGCGGTCAAGGTCTGCGGCGAGGACCACGTCGGCATCGGCACCGATACCGGCATCGCGCCGATCGAGCGCACGCCCGAGTTCGAAAAGGACAACCGCGAGTACATGCGCGGCATGAAGGCAGACGGCATCTTCGCCAAGGAGCGCCCGGACGACCTGTACACGTTCATTCCGGATCTGAACACGGCGAACCGCTTCGAAGTGCTGGCCGGCATGCTGTCCACGCGAGGGCATTCCGACGCGCGTATCGCCAAGATCCTGGGCGGCAACTTCGCGCGGGTGATGGGCGAGGTGTGGGGCTGATTCGAGGCGTTGAGACGAACACTAACCGTCATACCCGCGAAGGCGGGAACCAGTGACTTTGCTCCATATGCGCCTTACGAGTTAGTGGTCACTTCCTTAGCCAGAAAATGCGTTCAATCGACCAGGAGTGCAGCCGTCGTCCCGCGAACGTGCGAAATCAAACGCCGGGCAAGTCACTGGGTTCCCGCCTGCGCGGGAATGACGATCAAGGGCTAGCTGCTTTCGTCAGCGCGTAAACCGCGCCATCAGCAGCGCCCGCAACTCATCCTTGTCCGCATCATCGAGCACGCCCTCGCGCGCCTTCTTTTCCTGCAGCTCGTCGACGCGCTGCAGACGCGCCTGTTGCTCGAGTTGCACGATCGTATCGACGAGCGCCTTGCGCCAGGAAGCTTCGTCGCCCGGTACCGAGTGCGATGCGAGCTTTTGCAGCGCCGCATATTCCTCGCGATCGGCGAAATGTTCGATCAGGCTGCCGGTGCTGATGTCGGGCCGCACGCAGATGGTTTCGATCAGATCGACCAGCAAGGGCACGCCGGGTTGCCGCAGCGCGGCGAACGTCAGCGGAAGCTGCAACTCGCTCACCAGCGAAGGCTGCTGCAGCAACAGCGCGATCGCGCCACGGACGAGGCTTTGCTTGGGCGCGGGAGCGTTGCTCGGGATGCGCACGCGCTGCACGGGAACATGGGTCTCCGGCGAACTGGCACGCGAGCCGACGCCGGTGAGTTCGGTCAACCGCTGCTGCATCAGATCACCGAAGGCCCCATCGGGAATCTGCGCCAGCATCGGCTTGGCGCGTTCGGCCAGTCGCGCCTTGCCGTCGAGCGTGGCGAGATTGACGTCGGCGGCCAGCGAGTCGAACAGGAACTGCGACAGCGGCGTCGCATGCTGCAGCCGCGCGTCGAAGCCGGCCGCGCCCTCATGGCGGACGATGGTGTCGGGATCCTCGCCCTCGGGCAGGAACAGGAAGAACGCCTGGCGGCCGTCCTTCATGCGCGGCAACACCGATTCCATCGCCTTGGTCGCGGCGCGGCGTCCGGCCGCGTCGCCGTCGAAGCAGAAGTACACGTCCGGCGCGTTACGGAACAGCAGTTCGGCATGATCCGACGTGGTCGCGGTGCCGAGCGTCGCCACCGCCTGCGTGACGCCGTGCTGGAACAGCGCGACGACGTCCATGTAGCCCTCAACCACGATCAGCCGCTCGATCTTTGAATGCGCCTGGCGCACCTGCCACAGGCCATACAGTTCGCGGCCTTTGTGGAACAGCGCGGTCTCGGGCGAGTTGAGGTACTTGGGCGTGTCTTCCGGATCGAGCACGCGGCCGCCGAACGCGATCGTGCGGCCGCGGCGGTCGTGGATCGGGAACATGACGCGGTCGCGGAACTTGTCGTAGACGCGGCCGTTGTCGCTCTTCGACAGCAGGCCGGCGCGATCGAGCAACTTCAGGCGGCGCTCGTCGCTGCCGAGCGCGTCCTTGAGGCCGGCATAACCGTCCGGCGCGTAGCCGATCATGAAGCGCTCGCGCGTGCCGGCATCGACCTCGCGCTGGTCCAGATAGGTGCGCGCCTTGTCGCTGTTCGCAAGCTGCTTCTGGAAGAACTTGGTCGTCGCATCGAGCGCGGTGTAGAGGTCGCGGCCGTCGTCGGTATCGTGGCGCGGCTGCGCGTCGCGCGGCACTTCCATGCCGACGCGCTTGGCCAGTTCTTCGACGGCATCGAGGAACTCGAGCCGGTCGTAGTTCATCAGGAAGCTGATCGCCGTGCCGTGCGCCTGGCAGCCGAAGCAGTGGTAGAACTGTTTGGTCGGCGAGACCGTGAATGACGGCGACCGCTCGTCGTGGAACGGGCAGCGCGCCGAGTACTCCTTGCCCTGCTTCTTCAGCGGTACGCGCGTGCCGATCACCTCGACGATGTCGGTCCGGGCGAGGAGGTCGTCGATGAATGCGTCTGGGATGCGGGCCATGGCCGGGCATGATCGCATCCGGTGGCCCGGCTGAGAGTGTGGAGGCGTGCCGGCGAGGCCTGGTCGTCCCGTTCGAACAAGCCGTAAGCCTTCAGCGGCTTCCTAGGGTCGACCCGAGTTACGGGCGCGAAAAGCGCTCGCTACGCTGCAGCCTGGACACCTTGTGTCAGGAGCGCCCCATGTACGCGATCGATGGCGGCTACACCGCCCCGACCCCGCCCCCAGTCTCGACTCAGGCCACGCCGCCGTCGACGCTGACACCGGCACAGGAGCAGGCGCTGGCGACGCGCTATGCGCCGATCCTCTATTTTCATCCGCAGGAACAGAACTTCCTGCAGGACCCGCTGACCTACCTCGACCAGTCGACGCTGCGGCAGGAGCGCGACTTCTGGGGCGACAAGGAACTGCACGGGCTCGGCGACGTGCCGGCCGAGGACCTGGCCGGCATCGATGCCGGCAACGAGGACGCCGACAGCCAGATCTTCCTAGACCACCAGAACGAGCAGCTCGGCGACGGCATCCGCGCCGGCGACCTCGACAACAGCGTCAACCTGTACCAGTACGACGCCGCGAGCAACACCCTCACCTATCACCTGTTCTATTCGTACAACGACGGCCCGCCCGGCGTCGGCGACGTGCAGAACCACGAAGGCGACTGGGAAAAGATCACCGTCCAGCTCGACGACCAGTACCAGCCGATCGAGGTGCGCTACAGCGCGCACAACGGCATGGACGTGGCGCGCTCGTGGGCCGATGCGCCGAAGGAGGACGGGCGACCCGTGTCGTACGTCGGCCAGGGCTCGCATGCGAACTATCCCGAGCCGGGGACGTGGGCCACCAATGCGCAGGTCGGCGGCGTCGCGCTGGTCAACGATGTCGCCGCGACCGGCGGCACGCGCTTCGACCTCGCCGAGCAGTTGCCGGTCGATGTCACGACCGAGGCCTACTACGGTGGTCACGTGCTGTGGGGCGAGCGCGGCAGCGCCAGCGAGGTCGGCATCGGCGAGACCACCGGTCCGACCGGTCCGTCGGCGGACAAGGGCCCGATCACCGAGGCCGATGCCTCGCGGCAGCCGTTGGGCTTCGCCTCGCAGTTGCCTGGCGATGGCTTGAACCAGTTGCCGTGGATCCTGCCGATCGTGCTGCCGCCCTGAGGGGTCGCAGCGCAACTTTGCCTTACTGTTGCACTGTCATCCCGAGCGCCGCGAGGGATCTGTTTTCATGCAGCGGCTGGTCCCTCGCTGCGCTGGGGACGACAGCGTTGTGGGGGGCGATCGAGGTGGAGTGACAGTTACTCCGCAGCGTCTTGCCCGACCGCGTCCACTTCCTCAGGCACGCGCGCCCGCAGCGAGCGCTCATCGATCACCGCGGTGATCAACGCGCCGATGAAGAACACTGCGGCGGCGTAGTACATCCATACCAGCAGCAGCACCAGCGTGCCCATCGAGCCATAGGCGCTGCCCGGCGCGGCCTCGGCGAGATACAGGCCGATCAGATAGCGGCCACCGGCAAACAGCGCCGCCGTGATCGCACCACCG
>JACMKK010000518.1 GCA_014380115.1 Luteimonas sp.
CGATCGTTCCGAGTCCAGCCGAGGATACCACCGTGCACGCAGCCGATCACGCTCATGCGCATCGCTCGCCCGCGCGCATGAGTTGGGCGCACTTACTCAAACGGGTCTTCGCTATCGATAGCGAACACTGCCCAAACTGCGGCGGCGCCTTGAAGATCATCGCCGCCATCGAGGATCCACCGGTGATTGTGAGAATCCTCGCTCATCTGGGTTTGCCCACGCGTGCCCCACCGCGCGCACCGGCGCAGCGACTCGACCTATTCCAAGCAGCTTGAGCCTTCACCCAACACCGGTTTGCAACAGAGCCGACGATCGCGCTCGGCCTGCACTCGGGCAAACGCCCAGAGCGCCGCCACAGCAGCGCGTTCAGGCTCATGGGCGGCCCGAACTATCTGCGCAAAATGTGAATTTTCACCCCACTACCGCCGCCATTGATGACGATTGACGATTCGCCAGCGCAGCGATAGATTGATGCTTGGCGGAAAAGGGCGTTTGAAAACCCTATACCCCGTCAAGGTCACGGTGATGCTGGAGGAACTGCTGGCACTAGGCCATGGCGGTGCAGAGTACGACGCCTGGCTGATCCGGATCAACGAGGGCGAGCAGTTTCGGCGGCGGCTTCGTCGCGGTCAACCCGAACTCCAAGATCGCTGCCCTGTTGGATCGGAGTGGAACGACGCCGGTCCGGGTGTTCGAATCCGGTGCGATCCTGCTGTATCTGGCTGAAAAGTTTGGCGCCTTTCTTCCGGTCAGCATTGACGAGCGCGCCGAATGCCTGTCGTGGCTGTTCTGGCAGATGGGTAGTGCGCCCTTTCTCGGCGGCGGGTTCGGCCACTTCTACGCGTATGCGCCGACCAAGATCGAATACGCCATAGATCGGTACGCGATGGAGGTCAAGCGCCAGCTCGATGTGCTCGATCGGCGTCTCGCTGAGAGCCCGTATCTGGCGGGGGACGACTACACCATCGCCGACATGGCGGTGTGGCCTTGGTACGGCACTCTCGTCAAAGGCCAGCTCTACGAAGCGGGCGAGTTTCTGCAGGTTCAGGCATACACCAATGTCCGGCGCTGGACGGACCAGATCGCCCAACGCCCGACGGTGAAGCGCGGCCGCATGGTCAACCGCACCTGGGGTCAGCAGTCGAGTCAGCTGCACGAGCGCCATGGCGCCGGCGACTTCGACACCAAGACCCAGGACAAGCTAGCCGTGCCGGGCTGACACCCGTTCCCTTAAACGCGAAGGTCCCGACGATGATCGCCCTCTACGACTGCGCCACAGCGCCGAGCCCGCGCCGCGCCCGCATCCTGCTCGCCGAGAAGGGCGTCGTCCATGAGACGGTCCAGGTGGACCTGAGGAATGGCGAACAACTGAGCAACGCCTACCGAAAGGTGAATCCGCAATGCACCGTACCGGCGCTGCGCACCGACGAAGGACTGCTGTTGACCGACAACGCGGCCATCACGGCCTACCTGGAGGCCCGCTACTCACAACCGCCGCTGCTGGGAAGCACACCGCAGGAAAAGGCCGAGATTGCGCGTTGGAACTGGCGCATCGAGTTCGAGGGGCTGCTGGCCATCGCTGAGGCGCTGCGCAACAGCGCACCGGCCATGGCCAATCGGGCGCTGCCTGGGCCGGTGGACTATCCGCAAATCCCTGAGCTAGCGCAGCGTGGTCTGGCAAGGGTGCAGCAGTTCTTCGTCACGCTGAACGACCGTCTGGCCGGCCGCGACTTCATCGCCACAGATCGATTCAGCATTGCCGACATCACCGCGGTGGTGGCCGTCGACTTTGCGCGCGTGGTGAAAGTCAAGCCGGGTGAGCAGTACCGGCACCTGCAGCGTTGGCGGGCGGCGATGGCGCAACGCGCGTCGATGTCGCTCTAGGCGATGCGGCTCTCCAACGGCAAGGTGGACTTCCAGTCCACCTTGACCTTCGGTTCTCGGCCAATTGCAAACCGTCAAGCGCGGAACCGCGTAGCTGACCTTGGTCCTTGGCTCGCAGTCATGTGGGGCGGGCCGGCTTACGCCACCCGCTGAACCAAAGTCTTCAGCGCTGATGCGGCACTCGTACTAGCTTGGCTCACAGCCAGGTCGGCCGTTTCGCCGTTTCGACGCTGGCCTGTAGCCTGCGCCGTCGGTGAGCGCGATCCAACAATGTCGGCGCGGCAATCCCAGGTGACGCCAATGCACGGTACATGCGGCCTAGCGGAGTACAGCGGTCGGCGTCTGCGGCAGCATTCTGCGGCGCGCACCCGCTGAGCAGCTTCTTCCGCTTGCACATCTCATTAATTACCTGGCGCACCACTCTGTCGTAGCTGAATCAACATAATGGATGCTTGACTGAATACGCCACGGCTCTCGCGACCGTAGGCGCGTAACCTCACTGGTTGCGACGCACTGGTTGCACCTTGTGGTGTTTGAATCGACAATGGGCTCCGACGCGACAAATTCGGGTGAGTACAGGTGAGCAAACCGGATCACGACAGGCTGGACCGGGTAGTCGCCGAGGCGCGACGCAACAGCGAGCAGCGCGAACAGGGCTATCGGGGGCGAGCCCTCAAGATTTATCCCTGGATCTGCGGTCGCTGCGGGCGCGAATTCACGCACGAAAACCTGCACCAGCTCACGGTGCATCACCGGGACCACAACCACGACAACAACCCGCCGGACGGCAGCAACTGGGAGCTGCTGTGCCACTACTGCCACGACAACGAGCACTCGCGTCAGCTCGAGCACGCCGCAGGCGGCGGGCCGGATGACGAAGCCGTCGCCCCTGCGCCGCGCTGCGCCGCTTCCAGGAGCTTCTGGTGCTCGTTGTCGTGGCAGTAGACGCACAGCAGCTCCCAGTTGCTGCCGTCCGGCGGATTGTTGTCGTGATCGTGGTCCTTGTGGTGGACGGTGAGCATCTGCAGGTTGGAGCTCTTGAATTCGCGTCCGCAGCGGCCGCAGATCCACGGATAAAGCTTTAGCGCCTGCTCGCGATA
>JACMKK010000519.1 GCA_014380115.1 Luteimonas sp.
TCGCCGCCGACGCTGAGCCCCTGCAGCAACCTTGCCAGCACCAGCAGCACCGGCGCGGCGATGCCGATCGTGGCGTAGCCGGGCGTGAACGTGATGATCAGCGAGCCGCCGCACATCATCAGCACCGACAGCATCAGCGCGGCCTTGCGGCCATGACGGTCGGCGTAGCGCCCTAGCAGCCAGCCGCCGAGCGGGCGCATCAGGAAACCGACTGCGAAGATCGCCGCGGTGTTGAGCAATTGCGAGGTCAGGTCGCCCTGCGGGAAGAACGCGCGGGCGAAGTACAGCGAGAACGCCGCATAGACGTACCAGTCGTACCACTCGACCAGGTTGCCGACCGAGCCGCTGAAGATGCTGCGCAGGCGGCGGGCGGGCGTCATCGCGGAAGGGGGTGGCATCAGGACGGGTCACCAGGGCGGGAACTGTGGACGCAAGCGTACCGTTTCGGGATCCCGCTAAGGATGGCGGCAGGTCGCGCTTGCGTGTTCGTGCCGGCATTTGCGGAATGATCACAGGTATCAACCTATCATCCGGACATGGCCGGTAACGATGCCGTCGTCGGGCGCGCGATCGCGCGATGCGCGGGACTCGTCCTGCTGTCCGCTCTGTGTGCCGACGATGGTTTCGCACTGGCAAGCCAGGCGGAGGATCCGTACGCGAGCCGGCGCCGCGCGCTGGTCGCCGAAATCCGCGATGACGCCGCCGCCACCCTGCAGGCGACCGGTGAAGCACGGCTCGACAGCAAGGTCCTCGATGTGCTGCAACGCGTGCCGCGGCATGCCTTCGTGCCCGCGTCGCAACGTCGCCATGCCTATGAGAACCGCCCGTTGTCGATCGGCTACGGACAGACGATCTCGCAGCCGTACATCGTCGCGTTGATGACCGACCTGGCGCGGCCGCAGCGCGGGCACAAGGTGCTGGAAGTCGGCACCGGCTCGGGTTACCAGGCGGCAGTGCTGGCACAACTGGTCGGTCGCGTTTATTCGATCGAGATCATCGAACCGCTCGGGAAGCAGGCCGCCAAGCGCATGCAGGCGCTTGGCTACGACAACATCGAAACCAGGATCGGCGACGGCTACTACGGCTGGAAGGAACATGCGCCTTACGACGCGATCGTGGTCACGGCGGCGGCGTCGTCGGTGCCGCCACCGCTGATCCGGCAGCTCAAGCCGGGCGGACGCATGGTGATCCCGGTCGGCAGCAGCTTCTTTACGCAGACGCTGATGCTGGTCGAGAAGGATGCCAAGGGCCGTGTGCGCACAAGGCAGATTCTGCCGGTGCGCTTCGTGCCGTTGACTGGAGAGCATTAGGTCTGGCGGACCATCGCTTGTCTGCAACGCCTTTACGGCCTTCGACAGGATGGACAGCACAGCAATGTCATTCCGAGCGCAGTGAGGAATCTGTTTCCGGGTTCTCGTGAAAAAGCAGCAGATCCCTCACTGCGTTCGGGATGACAATTCTTTTCGACGTCCCAAGTGATCGCGGATGCACCGGCATGGCCAAGGCCTCTTTCCGCTACACGTGTGCGGTTGCGCTGGTCTCGACGGCGGCACTCGGCTACCAGTTGCTGTTGATGCGCTGGTTGTCGATCGCGCACTGGTACCCGTTCGCGGCGATCATCATCAGCCTGGCGCTGCTCGGCCACGGCGCCAGCGGCGCAGCGCTGAGCGTGGCGCGCGAGCGCGCGCTGCGCCATTTCGACGTGCTGTTTCCAGCCTGCGCGATGCTGTTTGCGCTGGCCGCGGCCGGATGCCTGCTGCTGGCGCGTGCAATCCCTTTCAACGGCCTGGAACTGGTCTGGGACTGGCGCCA
>JACMKK010000520.1 GCA_014380115.1 Luteimonas sp.
CGCAGCGGATCCCCATCCGGATCGACACTGCGCAACTTCGCGCGCAAGGTCTTGATATGCGTGTCGACCGTGCGGTCGCCACTGTCCAGCGCATCGCCCCAGACGCGATCCATCAGTTGTGCCCGTGACAGCACCGCGCCCGGCCGCGCCAGCAATGCCGCCAGCACGCCGTATTCGTAGCGGGTCAGGTCGAGCCCCTGTCCGCGATAACGCACGCGCTTGCCTTCGGTATCCAGTTCGAACGCCCCATGCCGCAGCCATTCGCCGCGGGCTGCGACGTCATGCCGCCGCAGACGCGCGCGTACGCGCGCGACCAGCTCGCGCGGCGAGAATGGTTTCACGACGTAGTCGTCGGCGCCCAGTTCGAGCCCAAGCACGCGATCGATCTCGCCATCGCGCGCGGTCAGGAAGATCACTGGTACGTCGCTGACAGTGCGCAATGCGCGGCAGACGTCGAAGCCGGTGATATCCGGCAGTCCGACATCAAGCAGCACCAGGTCGATGCCGCCGGCGCGCACGCGCGGCAGCACGGCTCCGCCGAGCAGGCAGTGTTCCGCTACGTAGCCCTCCGCGCGCAGCGCGTACAGCACCGCTTCCGCGATCGCGGATTCGTCCTCGGCAATCAGGATCGTCGACATCGGTGGCTCAGCGCGCCTTTTCCTGCGCGATCCAGGCGCCGATGCGCTGCTCCAGCAGCGTCAAGGGCATGTCGCCGCCGGTCAGCACCAGGTTGTGGAAGCGCTTGAGATCGAACTTCGCGCCGAGCTGCGCCTTTGCCTGCTCGCGCAACGACAGGATCTTGTTCATGCCGACCTTGTAGGCCAGCGCCTGCCCGGGCATCACCAGGTAACGCTCGATCTCCGCCACCACGTCGGTTTCGGGCATGCCGGTCTTCGCGGTCATGTACTCGATGGCCTGCTCGCGCGTCCAGCGCTTGTGGTGCATGCCGGTGTCGACGACCAGGCGCACGGCGCGGAACATTTCCGCCTGCAGGCGGCCGAGGTTGTCGAGCGGTTGCTTCTGGTAGCCGATCTCCCAGGCCAGCCGTTCGGCGTACAGCGCCCAACCTTCGGAGAACGCCGTGAACGGCAACACCTTGCGGAAGGTCGGCACGCCGGTCAATTCCTGCTGGATGCTGGTCTGGAAATGATGGCCGGGAATGGCTTCGTGGTAAGCCAGCGTGCGCATGCCGAACTTCTGGATTTCAGCTACGTTGCGCAAGTTGGCGTAGAAGATGCCCGGCCGCGAGCCATCGAACGCAGGTGGGTTGTAGTAGGCGCCGGGCGCAGTCTTCTCGCGGAATACCGGCACGCGCTCGACCTTGACGCCACCCTTGGGTCGCACGTCGAAGTAAGGCGTCAGGCCGCGATCGATCTCGTCGATGATCGCCTGGTAGTCGGCGAGGATCTGCGTGCGGCCGGCGTCGCTGTCGGGATACAGCTGCTCGGGTCGTTTGCCGAGCTGCCGCACGCGCGTGCCGACCGTGCCTTCGGCCAGGCCTTCGGCGCGCAGGATCGCATCCATCTCGGCTTCGATGCGTGCCACTTCCGAGACGCCGAGCGCGTGTACCTGATCGGGCGTCATGTCGGTGGTCGTGTGCTGTTTCACTGACCAGGCATAGAACGCAGCGCCGTCGGGCAAGGCCCAGACGCCGTGGTTGCCCTTGGTCTTCGGCAACAGTTTCTCGTAGTAGGCGATCATTTCCCGGTAGACGGGGTAGACCTGCTGGGTGATGGCGGAGTCGGTCTCGGCCAGCAGGCGCGTCCGCACCTCGCCGCCGATCGCGTCCTTGGGCGCCTTGCCGATCTTCTCGTCGAGGCTGGTGTAGAGGATGTTCTGCTGCACGGGCTGAGCGACGAAGGCCCGCATCTCCGCGAGCACCTTCTCGATCACGAAGGTCGGCGGCACGATGCCTTCGTGTTCGCGTTTGCGCACGCCTTCCAGCACCTGGCGAAACTTCACCGGGAATTTGCGCAGCCGTGCCACGTAGTGCTCGCCTTCCTCCACGCTGTTGACCGGATGCTGCGTGGCCATGAACGTCGGCAACTCGTTCTGCGCACCGAACAGCTGGTTCAGGGGGTAGTCGTGGTGGTGGAAGCGGTCGCCCTCGACCTGGATGGCGAGGAAATAGTCAAGCATGTCGTAGGACAGCCGGGTGCTCTCATCGAGCGCGCCGCGATCGTAGCGGCGCAGCGTGGCGAGGTCGCCCTTGAGCTTGGCGCGCAGGGCGTCCTCGTGCGCGAGCGAGGCATCGGTGAGATCGTCGGAATACCAATCCAGCCACGGCGGCAGCATGCGCAGGCTGCTGAGCAGCTCCGGATCCTGCATCGCATATTCGCCGAACACGCGCTCGAAGAACCAGCCGATCCGCAGCGGCTTGAAATAGAGGGTGTGCACGACCAGCAACGCGCCCAGCAGCAGCGCCAGCAGCAGCAGGCGGACGGTCCAGCGGAAGAAGGTGCGCATGGTCGAACTCCCCGGATGGCAGCGCGCAACTTACCACCGCCGGGCTTGCGCTCGTCAGTGATGCACGTCATGCCCCACGGTTGGCTGCGCCCGTCGCGCTAAGCTAGCCGCATGAACTACCGCCACGCCTTCCATGCCGGCAACCACGCCGACGTGCTCAAACACGTCGTCCTGCTGGCGCTGTGCGACGCGCTGGTGGCGAAGCCGACGCCGCTGTTCGCGCTCGATACCCACGCCGGCCGCGGCCTGTACCGGCTCAAGGCCAGCACCGCGCTGCGCACCGGCGAGGCCGAGGACGGCATCGGCAGGCTGCTGGCG
>JACMKK010000076.1 GCA_014380115.1 Luteimonas sp.
CGACCTGCGCGCAGCCTGCGAGCCTGGCCGGAACGCCGAGCATCAGCGCGGTCGACGGCAGCGGCGCGGAACCCGCCGGCACGTACAGGCCGACGCGGCGGATCGGACGCACGATGCGTTCGCAGGTCACGCCCGGCGCCGTCTCGATGGCATAGGACGGCGTCATGCCGGCGCGGTGGAAAGCTTCGATGCGCGTGGCCGCATCCACCATCGCCTCGCGCAAATCGGCGGATACGGTGCGCTCGGCGTCCGCGAATTCGTCTGCGCCGACTGCGAAGGTTTCCAGCTCCAGCGCGTCGAAGCTTTGCGTAAGCTCGCGCAGGGCCGCATCACCACGCTGATCGACCTGTTCCAGGATCTGCGCAACCGCGGCGCGCACGCTCTCGGAGACCGATTGCGTGGGTCGCTCGAGCATGTCCGCGCGCACGGCCTCGTCGAGTTCGCTCCATACGAGCCGCTTCATGCCAGCATTCTCTCGACGGGCAACACCATCAGCCCGCAGGCACCGGCGTGCTTGAGGTCTTCGAGCCGTTGCCAGGTCATGACGCCGTGGCATAGCGCCTGCAAGGCGAGCGTATCGGTGCCGTCGACCGGCATCACCGTCGGCGGCTCGGCATCGGGCAGCAGTTTCATCAGCGCAGGCAGGGTCTGGCGCTGCGCCTGGAACAGCAACAGCTTGCTGTCCTTGAGTCGCAACACGCCATCCATGCGCCGCAGCAGCAAGGCCGCGAGTTCCGCACGTGCGTCGGTGAACGGCTTGACCGGGCCGGCCAGCACCGCCTCGCTCTGCAGCAAGGTCAGCACCGGCTTGAGCTGGTTGGCGGCGAGCGTGGCGCCGCTCGAGACGAGATCGCAGACGAGGTCGGCCTGGCCGAGCTTCGGCGCGATCTCGACCGAACCGGTCAGCGGCACGATCTGCGCGTCGATGCCCTGCGTGTCCAGCCATTGTTCGAGCAATCCCGGATAACTGGTGGCGATGCGCATGCCCGCGAGCTGGGATGCGTCGCGCCAAATCCAGTCCTCGGGCACGGCCAGGTCGAGGCGGCAGGCACCGAAGCCCAAGGCGCGCCATTCGCGGAAGGCCGGAACGAGCTGGCTGCTCTCGCGTCCGCTGACCTGCTCGGCCAGCACGTTGCGGCCGACGATGCCGAGGTCGCAGGCACCATCGGCGATCAGGCGCGGGATGTCGTCATCACGCACGAGCAGCAGGTCGACCGGCAGGGATTCGCCATAGCAGAACAGGCGGTCGCGGCTTTCGCGCCAGCTCAAGCCGCACGAGGCCAGCAAGGCACGCGCGGGATCGCTGAGGCGGCCGGATTTCTGAATGGCGATGCGAAGACGCTCGCGCACCGCCGTGAGGGCGGGAAGGCTCATGGCGGCGTCCGTCAGTGCGAGGAGATCAGGCGGGGATGCTGGCGCTTGGCAGCCTCGGCATAGCCGCCGGCACCACGCTCGAGCGAGCGGGCGACGCGGCCGATGGTGGTGACGCTGACCAGCGTGCGCTCGTGGATGTCGCGGTACGGCACACCCTCGAGCAGCAGCGGCACGACGCGCCAGCGGTCGGCCATGGCCTCGAGTTCGGCCGGCGTGCACAGGTCTTCGAGGAAGGCGCGGACATCGGCGGGCTCGTTCAGGCCCGCAAATGCCTTGGCCAGGGCCTTCAATGAGGCCTCGGCATCGCGTTCCGGCAGGGGTTCAGGGCGCTGTTTCATTGTCTTGATGTATTAATGTACTAATACATTATTACATCGAGGAGCCAGCGTCAAGCCACTTTGCGAACGACCGGAGGGCGACTTTTTCGGGTCCGGCGCGGTCAAACGGCCGCGAGCGAGCCGCTTCAGCCCCTTCCCCCGCGCAGCGGGGGAAGGTGGGGATGGGTTGCGTGGATCCGTGATCGCTCGCCTGTACAGATGCATCGAACGCGGAGACGTATCGCGGCGATACGCCGCACTCGAAAGATCACATCAACCCGGTGCTTGCGGCTCCGGTGGCCCCCACCCTAGCCCTCCCCCGTAAACGGGGGAGGGAACATTTGAGGCACCGTCTTCAATGGATCCCGCAAGCCCGCTTAGCCCTTCCCCCGCGCAGC
>JACMKK010000521.1 GCA_014380115.1 Luteimonas sp.
ATTGACGATCCAGCACCTGGCACTTGGGCAGCGGTGACGATTGCAGGCATCATCGGAGACATTCCCCAGGCATGGTTCGACACATGATCCGCAAACCCGCGTTGACCGCACTGCTCGCCCTGTCTTCGACACTGATCCTTGCCACGCCCTTGCACGCCGCTGACCCATCACTGACGACACTGTCCGAACGCTCCGGCTTCCTCAAGACCGGCCGCTATGACGAAGTGATTGCGCTCTGCGACGCCTTCGCCCGACGCTATCCCGATGCCGTGCGCTGCATCGAGTTCGGCACCACGCCCGAAGGCCGGCCGATGAAGGCGCTGGTGGCGACCAGGACCGGTGCGATGACGCCAGAGGCCGCGCGCGACAAGGGGATTCCTGTGCTGCTCGTGCAGGGCGGCATCCATGCCGGCGAAATCGACGGCAAGGACGCAGGCTTCCAGGCGCTGCGCCAGGTGCTCGATGGCGAAGCCGCACCCGGTGCGCTCGATCGCCAGGTCCTGCTGTTCGTGCCGGTGTTCAACGTCGACGGCCACGAGCGCTTCGGCGCCTGGAACCGGCCCAATCAGCGCGGCCCGGAACAGATGGGCTGGCGCACCACGGCGCAGAATTACAACCTCAACCGCGACTACGTGAAGGCCGATGCGCCCGAGATGCAGGCGATGCTGGCCTTGATCAATGCCTGGGATCCGCTCGCCTATGTCGACCTGCACGTCACCGACGGCGCCAAGTTCGAGCACGACGTGTCGATCCAGGTCGAGCCCGTACACGCAGGCGACACTGCAATGCGCGAAGCCGGACGCGCGCTACGCGACGGCGTCGTGGCCGACCTCGCGCACGAGGGTTCGCTGCCGTTGGTGTTCTATCCCTCGTTTGTCGAGGGTGACAATCCGCAGTCCGGCTTCGTCGACAGCGTACCGCCGCCGCGTTTCTCGCACGGCTACATGCAGCTGCGCAACCGCATCGCCATGCTGGTCGAAACGCATTCTTGGAAGGACTACCCGACCCGCGTGCGGATCACCCGCAACACGATCGTGTCGCTGCTCGAGCATGTCGGGCGTGCTGGCAGCCAGTGGCTCGAGACCGCCCATGCCGCCGATGTGCGCGCGACCAAGTTGGCCGGCAAGCCGGTGCCGCTCGACTACGTCGCCAGCGACAAGGTACGCACGATCGATTTCCGCGGCTACGAGTACACGCGCACGCCTTCGAATATCTCGGGCGTGCTGATGACGCGCTACGACGAAACCAAGCCGCAGATCTGGAAGCTGCCCCTGCGCGACGAGATCGTGCCGGGCCGCAGCATCGTCGCGCCGAAGGCCGGCTATCTGGTACCAGTGGCCTACGCGCAATGGGTCGGCGAAAAGCTGCGCCAGCATGGCATCGAGTTCCGCACGCTGGCCAAACCGCTGCGCAAGGCGAAGCTCGAGGCGTTCCGCGCAGACAAGACGGCCTTCGCTGCCGACTCTGTCGAAGGCCACCAGCGTCTGACGCTGGAAGGCGGCTGGAAACCCGAGGCGCGCGATGTCGAAGCCGGCGCCTTGTTCGTCCCGATCTCGCAACCGAAGGCGCGGCTGGTGATGGCGGTGCTCGAACCACAGGCCCCGGATGCGCTGGCCGCGTGGGGGGAATTCAACAACAATTTTGAACGCAAGGAATACATGGAAGCCTACGTCGCCGAAGACGTGGCGCGGACGATGCTGGCGAAAGACCGCAAGCTCAAGGCCGCGTTCGAGCAGAAGCTGAAGGACGATCCGGCCTTCGCCAAGGATCCCGCCGCGCGGCTGGACTTCTTTGCGCGTCGCCACAGTTCCTGGGACGAACGCTTCAACCTGTACCCGGTGCTGCGCACCGCGATTTTGCCGAAGTGAGATGAGCCGCCGGCCGTTGCGGAAGATCGCCAGCATGCTCGGCGTCACGCTCGCGATCCTCGGTTTACCGCTGGCTTCCGGCGCCGGCGCGCAGGCACCGACGACCGACGCCGATACGCCGGCGTTGTCGGTCGTCACGCTCAACCTGTGGCACGACAAGGGCGACTGGCCCAGGCGCGAGGTCCAGATTGTCGCCGCGCTGCAGGCGCTGCGGCCGGACGTGATCGCGCTGCAGGAGGTGTTTCAGCACGAGGGCTTGCCGAACCAGGCACAGACGATCGCCGACGCGCTCGGCTACGAGGTCTATTTCGTGTCGACCGATCCGGTCGGCAAGCCGCAGCGCTACGGCAATGCGCTGCTGACCCGCCATCGGATCCTCGAGCGCGAAAGCAAGGCGTTGCAGCCGCTCGACGACTTCCGTACCGCCGCGCATCTGCGCATCGCGATCGGCGGTCGGGCCTTCGACGTCTATGCCACGCACCTGCACCACACCGGCGAAGGCGGTGCGATCCGCGAACGCCAGTTGCGCGACCTGCGCGAGTTCATCGCGCAGACCAGCGACGGCGCACCGGTGCTGATCGCCGGCGACTTCAACGCCGGGGTCTCGCAGCCGGAGATGGGCTTGCTGGGCATGGACTACGTCGACAGTTACGGCAGCCTGCATCCCGACGCGGTAGCCGGCGGCCACACCACGCTCAATCCGGCCTATTTCAAGACCGGCGACCGCATCGACCACGTGTTCGCGCAGCGCGGACGTTTCACGGTCGAACAGGCGCGCATCATCCTTGATCATTCCGATGCCAACGGCGTGTGGCCCAGCGATCACTTCGGCGTGCAGGTCTCGCTGCGCATGACCGCGCCGGTTCGCGTTATCGAGCCATAGCAGGGCGGTCGCCGACCCGAGGCCGGAAGACATCCGGTAACCCACCCTTGTCATCCGAGCGCAGCGAGGGAGCTGCTGTTTTCTCGCGCGGCGAGCAGAGCCCTCGCTGCGCTCGGGACGACAGACCACAAGCCGTCGTCGACCTGCGGCCCGGCAAGCGTGTGCGGCAAGCGTTACGCTCTCTGCTCCCATCGCAGGAGCCTGCCATGCGCTTGATCTACTGCTTCGCCCTAGCTGCGTGCGTGGCCGTGTCGGGCTGCCAGTCGCCGTCGAGCGATTCCAGCGCGACCACGCCTGCGGCAACCGCCGATGCGGCGGCGGTTTCGCCCGCAACGCCTACGGCGCCTATTGGCCAAGCCGTGATCCGCGGCCGCGCCATGTATTACGAGAAGATCAAGTTGCCTCCCGGCGGTTATCTGGTCGTGCAGCTGACCGACAACCAGCTGGCCGACACACCGAAAGCCGTGATCGCGCAGACACGCCTCGACGACGTTGCCGGCGCGCCCTACGACTTCACCCTGCCCTACGACCCGTCGAAGCTGCGCCCGAATGGCCAATATGGCTTGCACGCCAGCCTTTACGGCCCGCAAGGCGACCTGATCTTCACAACCGATACGCGCGTGCCGTTCACGCCCGGGATCGAGGACGTCGGCGAATTCCGCATGAAGATGGTCAATGGCCGTGCAGACATCGCGCCGCCGCGCTCGGTGTGGGACGAAGCCAAGGCGCGAGGCGTGGCTTTTCGTGGCGTTGGCAACGAACCAGGCTGGCTGGTCGAGGTCGATCGCGGCGACTCGCCGGCTATGCGCGCGATGCTCGACTACGGCGAACGCCAGGTCGTCGTGCCGCAGGCGCAGGGCATCAGCAGCACGCCTGGCTTCGGCGGCAGGACCGCCGATGGCGTCGACGTGGTGCTGCGCATCGAGCGCGCTTCCTGCAGCGACGGCATGAGCGACGACACCTACCCGGCCGCGATCAAGCTGACCGTCGGCGACAAGACCTATTCCGGCTGCGGGCGCTACCTCGACGAGTGACCGCGGCGGCGTCTCGCGCTTAGCAGTCCGCGTATTTCCAGTAACGCGGCTTGCCTTGCGCAAGCCACTCCAGCGTCTGCGCCAATCGCCGCTGGCGAGTCTCGTCGCGCTTGGCTTCGGTGATCCATTCGATGTATTCGCGTCGATGGCTCGGCGGGAATGCACCGAAGGTCGCACGCGCCTTGGCATCCTTCTTCAAAGCCGCTGCGAGATCGGCGGGCACCGGCAATGGCGGTTTCGGCGCGGCGTTCTTGGTCCGCGGCGACTTGACGCCCTGCTCGTTCAACGCCATCGCCTGCTTGACGTAGCCCGCCAGGGTTTTCTTCGACGGCAGGTCGGAAAGTTTGCTGATGCGGCCGAACTGGCCCATGGCCTCGTCGCGCCTGCCGTCGGCGACGAACAGCGAGCCCTTGCTGAAACCGAACGTCGCATGCTGCTTGAACGCGGCCATCGCGCAGAGATTGCCGTGGTAGACGAAATGCGGGGAACTCCACTTCATCGCTTCCTCGACCTGCGGGCAGGCGGCATGCACGACCTCGCGCAGGTGGCTGAGGATCGGCCGCGCGAATTCTGCGGACTTGTCGATGTAGGCATCGACGCGGGGGTCACGCTGACCCATGGTCGTCACTCCTTGGCGGAGGTGGTTGCACGTTTGCGCAGGTGTTCTGCCAAGCCACCGAGTTGCTGACCCTGCACCTTGTCGACCGCCACGGCGAACTTGGTGAGGTCGTCGGGCGTGTAGCCGCCGGCTCGATAGGACAGCGTGATGCGGGTGCCACCATCCGCCTTGACGAAACGCCATTCGAGCGCGCCGCCGAGCCCCATGCCCTGCAATGGACCGAGGCCGCCGATCATGCGCATGAGCTTGCCGGGATCGACGTGGGTGACGGTCATATGCAGCGCCTGCTGCGCGCCGGCGATCTCGCAGAAGCAGCCGCCCGCGCGCGCATCGATGGACAGCTTCGAGGCCGCGCCCCACCAGCTGTGATCCTTCGGCCACCACTGGTCGACATCGTCGACCAGTGCGCGCCATGCGGTCGCTGCGTCGGCCGGCACGATGACGGAATTCTCGATGGTGAAGCCGGTTGGGGTCGCGTCTTTGACCTCGGCTTGGGCTGGTGCGGCGAGGGCCAGGCCCAGCAATCCCATCACCCCTGCGTCGATGATTCTCATGCGCTGGCTCCCGGGTAAGCGGATGACGATTAACGCGCCAAGTGCGGCTGGCGGCAAGTGACAGGAGGATGCACGAGGTCGTGAATGGTGCTCCAAAGGCACCCCTCCCCAACCCGTCCAGCCCTTCGGCTTCGCCTGTGGGCGTTCGTCGGCACGCGCGCCAGTGGCGCGCAAGCGTGCCTCCTCGCCCCCTGCAGTCGCAGGGGAGGGAGCAACGCGCTCAGCGCAGCAGGTTGAACGGACCGCCCTGTTCCAGCGCACGCTGGTGGGCCGGCCTGGCATGGATGCGATCGAGGAAGCCCAGCAAGTGCGGACGATCGGCGAAGCCGACGCGCGCGGCGGCGGCCTCGAGCGGGAAACTCATCTGGATGTCGGCGACGCTGAAGGCCTCGCCGGCGAACCAGGCGCGCTGCGCCAGCTCGGCCTCCAGGTAGTCGAGGTGCAGCTTCAGTTGCGGGCCGATGAACGATTTCTTCGCCGCGGCCACGATGCCCTTGGCGACAGGCTTGGCGAAGAACGGCATCGGCGCCTGCCGAATGCGCGAGAACACCAGGCTCATCAGCAGCGGCGGCATCAGCGAGCCTTCGGCGTAGTGCATCCAGTAGCGGTAGCGCAGGTGTTCGGGCGTTCCCGGCAACGGCGCGAACCGCTGCGCGAGGTCGTGGCGCTCCACCAGGTATTCGAGGATCGCGCCCGACTCGGCCACCACCAGGCCTTCTTCAACCAGCACCGGCGACTTGCCAAGCGGATGCACCGCGCGCAGTTCGGGCGGTGCCAGCATTGTTTCGGGATCGCGCGCGTAACGCACGATTTCATAACGCAAACCGAGCTCCTCCAGCAGCCAGAGGACACGTTGCGAGCGCGAGTTGTTGAGATGATGGACCGTGATCATGTGAGTCCTGCGGCACATCGCGTCGTCGGGAGACGCAGCGAAATCAATGTTCCAGCTCCGACCACCGCGCGTAAACGGTTTCGAGCTCCGCTTGCGCCGCGGCCAGCGCCTGATTATGGGCGTCGATCGCGGGGCGGTCGCGGCGGTAGAAGGCAGGCTCGTTCATCGCCTGCGTCATCTCGGCAATGCTCGTCTCCAGCGCTTCGATGCGCAGCGGCAGCTGCTCGAGTTCGCGTTCGACCTTGTAACTGAGCTTGCGACGCGGCTGCGGAGGCTCCGGCAGGGAGGCCGCTGCGGGCATTGCCTTGGTCGCCGGGGCCGGAGTGCTTGAAGGCGTCGCGCGCTGCCGCAGCCAATCGCTGTAGCCGCCGACGTAGTCGCCGACGCGGCCGTCGCCCTCCATGACCAGTGTCGAGGTGACCACGTTGTCGAGGAAGTCGCGGTCGTGGCTGACCAGCAGCAGCGTGCCCGGGTAGTCGCCCAGCAGTTCCTCGAGCAACTCCAGCGTCTCGACGTCCAGGTCGTTGGTCGGCTCGTCCATCACCAGCAGGTTGGACGGCTGCGCGAACAGCTTCGCCAGCAGCAGGCGGTTGCGCTCGCCGCCGGACAGGCGCGTGATCGGCGCGCGGGCGCGGTCGGGTGTGAACAGGAAGTCCTGCAGGTAGCCGATCACGTGCTTGCGCTTGCCGCCGACCTCGACGAAGTCGTGGCCCTCGGCCACGTTTTCGAGCGCGTTCCAGTCCTCGCGCAGCGTCGCGCGGTACTGGTCGAAATACGCGACCTGCAGTTGCGTGCCGATGCGGATCTCGCCGGCCTGCGGTTGCAGGTCGCCGAGCAGCAGTTTCAGCAGCGTGGTCTTGCCGGTGCCGTTGGCGCCGATCAGGCCGATGCGGTCGCCGCGCAGGATCGTGCCGGAGAAATCACGCACCAGCGGTTTGCCTGGATAAGCGAACGAGACGTGCTTCGCCTCGATGACCTTCTTGCCCGAGTTGCCGGCCTGCGCGGTGTCCATGCGCACGTTGCCGCCGAGCTCGCGGCGCTGGGCGCGCTCGTTGCGCATCGCCTCGAGTCGGCGCACGCGGCCTTCGTCGCGCGTGCGGCGCGCCTTGATGCCCTGCCGGATCCAGACCTCCTCCTGCGCCAGCAGCTTGTCGAAGCGCGCGTTCTCCTGCGCCTCCGCATTCAGCCGTTCTTCGCGGCGGCGCTGGTAGTTGGCCCAGTCTCCGGGCCAGTCGCTGACCTGGCCGCGGTCGATCTCGACGATCCGCGTCGCCAGCGCGCGCAGGAAGCGCCGGTCGTGGGTCACGAACACCAGCGCCCCCGGCCAGCCCTTGAGGAAGCCTTCCAGCCAGTCGATCGCGGCGATGTCGAGGTGGTTGGTGGGCTCGTCGAGCAGCAGCACGTCGGGCGCCGACACCAGCGCGCGTGCCAGCAGCACCCGACGCTTCATGCCGCCGGACAGCTCGGTGAAAGCGGCATCGCCGTCGAGGTCGAGTTTCGACAGCGTCTCGACCACGCGCTGGTCGGCGGCCCAGCCCTCGGCGGCGTCGATCTTCGCCTGCACCGCCGACATCGCATCGGCATCGAATTCGTCGGCGTGGCTGAGGTGGTGGAACTCGGCCAGCCAGTGGCCGAGCTCACCCATGCCTTCGGCGACCACGTCGAAGACGGTGCCTTCGGCGCCGGCCGGCACTTCCTGCTCCAGGCGCGCGACCCGCACCCCGCCTTCGCGGCGGATCTCGCCGTCGTCGGGCTTCAGGTCCGCCGAGAGCAGGCGCAGCAGCGTGGATTTGCCGGCGCCATTGCGGCCGATCAGGGCGATGCGCTCGCCGGCATCGATGGCGAGGTCCACTTTTTCGAGTAGGAGCGGTCCGCCGACGCTGTAGTCGACACCGTGCAGGGTGATCAGGGGCATCGTCATAGTCTAACGGCCCTGCCTGCCGACCCATGCACAATCACCGCCAATCGCTGTACATTTGCGCCGTCGTCCACCAACAACCCGAGGAGTGCGCCATGAGCAAGGGCATGGACCAGAAGAAGACCGAAAAGAAAAAGCCGGAAAAGAACCTCAAAGAAAAACGCGCAGCGAAGAAGGAAAAGAAGGCCGGCAAATAAGCCGGCTTTTTTTTGCCTGTCCCTCGCCCCGCTTGCGGGGAGAGCGTGGCGCGAAGCGCCGGGTGAGGGGTGCGCCGGAGCCGGCACGCACGAAGATCGGAACGAATTGCGAGTGCAGGCCTCGCTCCCACACTCGATACGTCTCCATGGCGGATCGGACGCCGGCGCCGGCGCCCCTTATCCGCCTGCGGCACCTTCTCCCCGCTGCGCGGGGAGAAGGGAAAACAAGAGCAAAAAACCCCCAAATGATCCGCCGTAGCAAGTCACTCGCCCCGCTTGCGGGTA
>JACMKK010000077.1 GCA_014380115.1 Luteimonas sp.
CGGCAACAGCGCGGCGCCCGCGTCGGCGGATGCCAGCGCATCTGCTGCGGTCGCGTCTGCTGGGATCGTGCCTGCTGCGGTCGTGCCTGCTGCAGAAGCGGCCGGCGCCTGCGTGCGCACGCGCGCATCCTTCGTGCAGGTCGTCAACGCCAGGGGAACGAGCAATGCGACGGCGAGCCGCGTCTGCCGGATGTCCATGCCATCTCCTCGTCGTGCGCCGCGCACGGCAACGGTGGCGTCACCCTGCGCGAACGGCACGTTTTCGTCCCCTGCGCACCGGATCAACGCATTCACATCGCCCTGGAGGCCAGGCACCGGCCTATGGCCCACCCATGCGGGGAACTGCGTTGACCTTTACAGGCGGCTTGCGAACGCTGCCGGCGACGATCTTTTCCCCCGGAGATCTCACGAGTGAAACGCAGTTCCCTGCAAGCCGCCGTCTTCCCCGTCATCACCCTCGTCCTGCCGTTGTGCTGCCTGCAGGCATGGCCGCTCGCGGCGTCGGCGCAGGACGCCCCGCGCGAGCAGCGCATCAGCAGCAGTTCGATGCGCCAGCAGGTACAACGGCGCCCGCAGGGCGTGACGGTGCCGGCGGAGATCACCAAGCGCGGCAACAAGGTCGTGCTGCAGACCGCCGATTCGTCGGTGGAAGTCGCCAATCCGAACATCGTCGCCCAGCAGGTCCGGCAGATGCCGGTGCAAGCCGCGATCGTCGACGGGCCCGGCGATTCGGTGCAACTGCAGAACGTGCAGCTGCAGGCCACCAAGCGCTGGAACGACCTGGCGCCGGCCAAGCGCGCCCGCTACCGCAACGTCGATACCGCGCAGCGCCGGCTCAGCAACGTCGCCGAAAACGCGCTCGGCGCGGACGCCACGGATGCCGACCTGCGTCGCCTCAAGCAGTCGGTCGATGCCACCGAGAACCAAGTGGTGCAGGCCTACAAGACGCTCGACGCCAACCAGCGCAGCGAACAGCGCGAACTGGTCGAGCAGCACGCCGAGCTGCGCCGCCTCAACAAGTCGCTGTACGGCTTCGACCACGATGACCGCTATCCCCCGCAGGCGTACGAGCGCATCTATGCCAACTCGCGTGGCGCCTTCGCGTTGCGCGCACGCCAGGAAGACAAGCCGCGCTGCAGCGCCGTGCTGATCGGCGAGAAGCTGGCGCTGACCAACAACCATTGCATCGGCGAGGAAGCGCCCGACCAGTTCGAAGCCGTGTTCGATTACGAGGACGACCTGGCCGGCAACCGCATGTCGAGCAAGGCGTTCCCCATTACGGACATCAAACTGACCGACGAGGAGGAGCGCGGCAACCTCGATTTCGTACTGCTCGAGCTCGGCGCCAATACCGACGGCGTGCTGCCGGGCGCCACTTACCCGCCGCAATGCCTGTCGCTGGCGACGGTGCGCCGCGACGATCCGCTCTATGTCGTCGGTTATCCGCTCGGCGAACCGCGCACCGTGCACGACAACAGCTTCGTGTACTTCCCGTTCCGGGTCACGCCGGACGAGTACATCACGATCAAGCTGCTGGTCAGCGCCGAGTTCGATTCGGTCGAAGAGGAAGACGCGTCCTACCGCGAAGGCAAGCTCAAGGAATTCGTCGACAGCTACCAGCTGCGCGAGGGCGATGGCGATCCGTACTACGAGTACATCAGCGTGCGCTTCGACCAGCAGCCGACGATCGGCGCGGACAGCGATACCTATCGCGGCAATTCCGGCTCGCCGGTGTACAGCCGCCGCTCGCACGCGGTGATCGGGCTGTTGTTCGACGGCCAGGAAGACCTGTCCGAACCCTGGGCCGCCGGCTGGCGCGCGCACGAGGCGGTGCTGCCGATCGGCAAGGTCGTCGAGCGTCTCGATGCTGCGGCGCCGGACTGGCGCGGAGATCCGCGCGTCTGCGTGCTACCCGCTGGGTGAAGCCCCTTCTGAGGATTCCACATGCATCGTTCCTCTGCACCGATCGTCCTGCCGTTCCTGGCTCCGCTGTTCCCCGCCTTGCTGTTGCTGCTGCTGTCGCTGGCCGCGTGCAAGCGCGACGCGGCGCCGGTAGCCGAACCGGTCGCCGCGACACCGGCACCCGTGGCGCAGCCGACCTATACGCAAGGCTATGTGGTCGAACTCGCGCCCGCGCAAACGCAGGCCGAACTGCGCGCCGTGGTGGACGACATGTTCGACACTGTGGTGTCGGTCGAACCGCTGTTCCCCGACGTCGCCGCCGCTGACGATCCCGAGGGCCTCTCGCGCATCTATCGCGTGCGCGTCGGCGACGCGCCGCAAGGCAATGCCTGGGATACCGCGTACGCGTTGCGCGATCGCGGTGACTTCGCGCAGGTCGAGCCCGACAGCGAGGACACGCTGGTCGAGGCGCAGAAGCGCTCGGCGGTCACCGCCTGCCTCGGCGATCACGGCGTGCCGGCACCGGCCGATCCCGCCTGGTCGCTCGATGCGAACCACATGGCGGTGATCGCCGCGCGCAAGCTGGTGCCGCCGCCCGGCGGCAAGGCGCTCGGCGAAGGCGTACGCATCTGCCATCCCGACAGCGGCTGGACCGACCACGTCGACCTCGACTCCGGCCGCATCGATCGCACGGCTTCTCTCAACCTGATGGAACCGGGCGTCGACGCGCGCGATCCCCTCGGCTACAAGGGCAACCCGGGCCACGGCACCAAGACCGGCAGCGTGCTGGTCAGCGACGGCGGCTTCGGCGCGAGCGGCGGCACCACCGCGCCGGGCAAGGTCACCGGCCTTGCACCCAAAGCAACCGTCGTGCCGATCCGCACCTTCAACAGCGTCATCCGCGTGCTCGACTCCAACACCGCGCGCGCGGTGCGGCATGCGACGAAGGCGCAATGCGACGTGATCTCGATGAGCCTCGGCGGGCGCGCGTTCTTCGGCCTGGAACGCGCGATCAACGACGCCGTGCGCCGCGACATCATCGTCGTCAATGCCGCCGGCAACTGCATCGGCATGGTGGTCGCGCCGGCCAGCTACGACAACGCCATCGCGGTCGGCGCGACCAATGCCGACAACAAGCCGTGGAAAGGCTCGTCGAAGGGCCGCGCGGTCGATATCTCCGCACCAGGCGAGGACGTCTACGTCGCCGACGCGGTGGCGGGCAGGACCGGTGTCGAGGCCAGCCCCGGCAACGGCACGTCGTTCGCGACCGCGGCGGTCGCCGGCGCGGCCGCGGACTGGATCGCCTTCCATGGTCGCGCGCGCATCAAGGCGGCGCAGGGCAGCCTGACGCGGCGCGACCTGTTCGTGCAGGCGTTGCAGGCGAGCGCGCGCGTGCCGCCCGATTGGGACAGCAACCGCTATGGCGCCGGCATCCTCGACCTCGAGCGGCTGCTGCGCCAGCCGCTCGGATCGCCGCGCACGCAATTGCGAGCGCCGCCGCAGGACGACACCGTCAACCTGCTCGCGCGCACGCTCGATCGCGAGCCCGCAGACGTGCGTGCCGGCTTGCAACGCATGCTCGGTGCGCCGGTGGATTTCAATGCCGATCTCGATCGCTACGGCCCCGAGTTGATCGACCTGGCGATGCGCGACCCGGAAGCCTTCGAGCGCGCATTGCAGCCGCCACAACCGGGCGCACTGCAGGCCCCTGCCGCCGCCCTGAAGCCGAAGGCCTCGCGGGCACTCGGCGCGCGCCTGCAGGCTGCACCGTGACCGCGATGCCACGCCGGCCAAAGCGTGTCTTGCGATCGGCTGCATTCGCGCTGGTCGCCTCGGGTATGTGCAACGCCTGCAGCCAGCCTGCGCCGCCGCCTCCGGCTGCGCCGACGGACGCGACCGATACGGCAACCGCGCCACCTGCCACGACGACGCCGCCTGCAACGACAACGCCGCCTGCGCCGGCATCGTCAGAGCCCGTCGCCGAGTCGCCCGCAACCCAGACACCGCCGCCGATGAAGACACCGTCGAAGCCCGTCGCAACGCCCGCCCCTCCGGCGCCAGCGCCAGCGCCGTCGCCACCGGCGAGCGACGCCCAACCCACCCAGATCGTCGTCACCATGCTCTCGCGCGGCAAGGGTGTGCCGACGGAAACGCGTGAGGCCTACAAACAGATCCGCTACGTGCTCGAACAGCAGCAGGCCAATGCCAACGTCACCGCCCTGCAGGCCAACCGTATCGGCCTGGAGGGTGAAACCCGCCTCTGCGCCGAATTCCGCAACCGCGACGACGCGCAGGCCGCGCTCGCCGAAATCCGCAAGCTCTCCGATGGCGTCGACCTGCTCAACGTCGTCGAAGAGCCCTGCCCCTCCCGCAAGGTAGACAAGCCATGAACGCACTCCGTCCAGAATCCGCGTCCTCCTCCACGTTGCGCAACCGCGCACTGCGCAAGGTTCCCGTACTCGCGTTGGCCATCGCGGCCGCACTGTCGATCGCCGCCTGCAAGCGCGAAACGCCGGCGGCGGCGCCGGCCGCGTCGACCGATCCGGCTCCCCCGCCGCAGGAGCCCAGCCTCGACATCCGTCCTGCCACCGGCGCCATCCAGGCCACCGACGACAACGTCGCCGCCGCCAACGAATCCCTCAAGGATGCCGCCGCGGCCGCCCGAGCAAAGTGGCGCAGCAAGACCTTCGCGGAATTCGAGGCCTCGGTGTTCAAGGAGCCGGGCGAAGGCGGCAAGTACATCGTCGATGGCGACGTGGCGATCCCGGATCGCAAGCTGCTGCAGGAGTTCTTCGAGAAGATGCAGCAGGAAGACGACGGCACTGCGCACGGCAAGCTGACCGTGAGGGCGCTCAGCATCAATACGGTCAACGGCGGCGTCGACGCCTGGAGCAGCGCGAAGAAGAAGCAGCTGAGCTACTGCGTCAGCAACAGCTTCGGCCCGCACAAGCCTGCCGTCGTCGCCGACATGGCGGCCTCGACGCAGGCGTGGGAAGAAGCGGCCAATGTCGATTTCAGCCACGTCGCGGCACAGGACGCCAATTGCACCGCCAGCAACCAGAACGTCGCATTCGACGTACGCCCGGTCGACGTCGACGGCGAATACCTGGCGCGCGCGTTCTTCCCCAGCGACCAGCGCGCCGCCCGCAACGTGCTCATCGACAATTCCTCGTTCGAGCTGCAACCCGGCGAGACGCTGCAGCTGGTCGGCATCCTGCGCCACGAACTCGGCCACGCGCTTGGCTGGCGCCACGAACACACGCGCCCGGAAGCCGGCACCTGCTTCGAGGACGACGAGTTCAAGCCGCTCACGGCCTACGACGCCTTCTCGGTGATGCATTACCCGCAATGCAACGGCGGTGGCGACTGGTCGCTGACCCTGACCGGCCTGGACAAGGCCGGCGCCGCCTGCATCTACGGCAAGGGCAGCAACAACACGGAGAATCTCAACCAATGCACCTACCACGCGCCGGACGCGCCGGCGACCGGCACGGAGCAGACCGAGACCTTCGACAACCAGGCCGTCGCCCAAGGCGAGAAGAAGCACTACGGCCCGTTCACGGTGAAGTCCGGTTCGCTGGCCGAGGTGAGGATGCACGGCGTCGGCGCCGCGGCCGGCGATCCCGATCTCTACGTGCGCTACCTCGGCAAGCCCGACACTTCACGCTGGAACTGCCGTCCCTACCTCAGCCATGCCGAGGAAACCTGCGAACTGGAAGTGCCCAGCAACCGCAACAAGATCTTCGTGATGGTGCGCGGCTACCAGGCCGGCAGCTACAAGCTGGAGGTCAAGTACACGAAGCCGTGAGGATTGACGCGCGGAGGTTGTGATCCCGGATGTCGAGCGTCCGGGATCACGCTAAGGCAGCACGCTGTCGCCCCCTTTGAAAAAGGGGGCAGGCGCGCGCGCAGCGCACGACGCGGGATTTGCTCTTGATCTTCAGACAACGCAACTGACGCGCCACGCCAAGGGAAATCCCCCGCTCCGCGCTGGTGCGCTGCGCTGCCCCTTTTTCAAAGGGGGCGAAGGTGGCTGGACTATTGGGGCGGCGCGGAGACGAGCGCGAGCTGGTACGGCGCCAGCTGTAATCCCTCGCCGTCGCCGCGTGCCCGACCGAGCAGATCGGCTCCGGTCGTCGCGTAAGTCGCCGGCTGCGCAGACAGGTTGGCGACGAGGCGCAGGCGCTCGCCGCCACTTGCGCGCTCGACCACCAGTAAGCCGGGCGCGCTGTCGATGACCGTCTGCGAGCCCGCGGCGAGCGCAGGGTGTTGTCGGCGCAGGGCCAGCAGCTTGCGGTAGACATTCAGCAGCGAATCCGGAGCGGCATCCTGCTCGGCGACCGAGATGCCGTCATCGTCGCGCGAGAACTTGTCGGTCCAGAAATCGCGCGTGTCGCGGTACCAGTTGGCATGGATCGGCGCTTCGACCTTGGCCTCCCACTCGAAGGCCTCGCGATTGCCGATGTCCTTCTCGTCGGTCTTGTAGTGCTCGCGTAATGCTCCGCGCATGCCGATTTCCTGGCCGTAGTAGAGGATCGGCGTGCCCTCGAGCAGCACCCCCAGCGCCGCCGCGGTGCGCAGCTTCTCCGGCGTGATGCCCGGATCGGAAGCGAGCCGGTTCATGTCGTGGTTCTCGACGAAGATCAGTTGCCGCTTGCCCGGCGGCGTCGCCTCCTCGGTACCGCGCAGGGCCTCGACGATCTTGTCCTTGTCGAAGGCGCGGATCGCACTGCGCAACGGGAAGGCGAAGGCGAAGTCGGCATCGCCACGGACCAGGAAATCCTCGCCATAGCCCCAGTCCCACTGCTCGGCGATGAACTTCACCTGCGGATTGACCGCGCGCACCTTGTCGAACAGCGGTCGCCAGAAGCCGGCGAACAGGTCGTCGAGCTGCGGCTTGTCGTCGAGCTTGTCCATCATGTGATCGATGCGGAAGCCGTCGACGCCGTCGCTGAAGTCGCCATCGCCGTTCGGGTCGACCCAGTGCGCGAACACCTGGTCGAAATAGGCCTTCACGCCCGGCGATTTCATGTTGACCGTGGTCAGGCGCACGTCCTTGGCGTGGAAGCCGTCGATCACGGTGATGCCGAACACCGCGGTTTCCGGCTCGGTGTTGCCGGGATCCTTGTAGAGGATGAAATCGCCATAGCGCGATGCGGGATTGTTCAACGACGCCTTGAACCATGGATGCTCGCCGTCGGTGTACTGGATCTCCTGGTCGAGGTAGAGCTTCATGCCGCGACGGTGCACTTCCGCCACAAGGCGGTGGTAGTCGGCGATCGTGCCGAACTCCGGATCGATGCCCTCGAAGTCCGACGTGAAATAGTTGTGGTAGAACTCCGACGGATACAGCGGCGTCAGCAATACGCTGCTGATGCCGAGCGCACGCAGGTAATCGAGGCTGTCGATGAGGCCCTGCAGGTCGCCGTCGCCATCGCCATTGCTGTCGCGCAGGCTGCGCGTGAAGACGTGGTAGAAGATTTCATCGCTGGATTCCTCTGCCACCGCCACGGGTTGCGTCGCGCGCGTCTGAGGCGCTTCGTCGTTACGAGGAACACCTGCGCAGCCGCAGAGCAGTGAGGCGAAGAGCACAGCCGCGAGCGAGGGCTTCAACGAAGCCTCGAGAACATCGACTCGTCATCCCCGCGTAGGCGGGAATGACGAGCAAGAAGAGCGCTATGCGCCATCACGCGACAAACCGCGCCACGTCGGGGATGCGCTGCCACGGGATCGGCGCGGCCTTGTCCTCGTCGGTCGGCAGGATCGTCTCGATGCGTCGCCGCAATGCCGGCGTCCAGTCGAGCGGCGTCAGCGGGCGTTCCGGCGTGGGGATGTCGTCGTCGCGCAGGTAACCGAGCATCGCGCGTGCACGCATGCCCGGCGACATGCCGCTCCAGTGCGGCATGTACCACAGCGTCAGCAGCGGCCGTTCCTGCGCGGTGCGGTTGCCGTAAGCGCCGTGGATCAGGCGCGCATCGCCGATCAGCACGTCGCCCGCGCGCACCGGCACCGGCACTTCGTCCGGGTGCGATCCGTACACCGGATCGTCGGGATTCTGGAATCGCTGCAGCGCTTCGGAATGCGCGGCTTCGAGATGGTGCAGCGGATGATCGCGGCGATGCGTGCCGGGAATGACGCGCAGGCAGCCGTTCTCGGGCGTGGTGTCGGTCAGGTAGATCATCGCGAACCACTGCTGCGGCCGTACCGCGTAGCTTTCCGGCTCGGTCCAGCCCCACCAGTCCTGATGCCAGAACAGCGGCGGACCGCCGGCGGGCTTGGAGATCAGGAACCCGCCGGTCCAGCGCGGATCGCTGGCGTCGAGCGTGCGCAACAGCGCGATCAGCGGCGGGTAGCCGATGATGTCGGCGTATTCGGGATGGTCGCTGAGATGGATCAGCGAGCCTGTCGACTTCACCGCATCGCGCTCGGCCTGCGTGGCGCGGAACAGCGTCGCCTGCGCGCGCAACAGCAGCGTGTCGATGGTGACCGGGTCGATGACGCCGGGCACGCGGACGAAACCGTCGCGATCGAGCTGATCCTTGAGCGGGTTCGCGGATGCGGCGACTGGAGCAATCGTGCTCATGACACAAGAATAAGCCTGAATGAAGTCCGCTGTCAGCGGACCGGTTTGGCTGCATGAACGGCACCGCGCGCCGCCGCTTCACGTGTCGTGCAAGTCCAACGCGCCACACTCTGCGCGGTTTCCACAACAGGACAGATCCATGTATGGACGCGAACGACGCCAGACCGCGCAAAGCGCCGCGACCGCGTTGCGCGCAGGTCTCACGCCTTCGCAGCTGAAGGCGCTGGACACGCTGGAACAGTTTCGTTGGACGCTGCGCTTCGTGCGGCGTCCGATGTTCCACGATCCGATCCCGGTCGTCTTCGACCGGCACGGCCAACGCTACGCCGTGCTCGAGGCCGACGGCACGCTCAACGAAGCGCCAGGATTCAAGATCCGCGACTGATGCCATGCCGTCGCAGTCGTCGCATCACACCGGCTGCAGGTTGGCATAGGCCAGCACCAACCACTTGCTGCCGGCTTCGTCGAAGTTGACCTGCACGCGCGCGTGCGCACCGGAGCCTTCGGCATCGGTAACCACGCCGGTGCCAAAGGTCGGATGGCGCACGTTGGTGCCGAGGCGCAGTACGGGCGCTTCGATCGCGGCGTGGCCGAAGTCCCTGCGTGGTTGCGAAGCATACGGACGCGAGACTTGCAGCTTCGGCCGGATCTCGTGCAACAGACCACCGGGAATCTCGCGCAGGAACCGCGACGGCACGCCGTACATGTCCTGGCCGTGGATGCGGCGCGCTTCGGCATAGCTCAGCACCAGCTTCTGCCGCGCGCGGGTGATGCCGACATAGGCGAGACGGCGTTCCTCTTCCAAGCGCCCGCTCTCCTCGACCGAACGCGCATTCGGGAACAGGCCTTCCTCCATGCCGGCCAGGAATACCAGCGGGAACTCCAGGCCCTTGGCGCTGTGCAGCGTCATCAGCTGCACGCCATCCTCGCCGGCCTGTGCCTGGCCTTCACCGGCCTCGAGCGCGGCGTAGGCGAGGAAGGCCACGAGTTCGGTCAGCGCCGCGGCATCCTCGTCGTCGGCCTTGACGAAACGCGAAGCGACCGACACGAGCTCGTCGAGATTGTCGACACGCGAATCGAGCGAGCCCTTCGATTCCTTGTCGTAGTGCTCGCGCAGACCGGAACGCACCAGCACGTGGTCGATCTTGTCCTTCAACGGCAGATCGACGACTTCGTTGGCGAGCGCATCGACCAGCGCCATGAAGCCGGCCAGTGCGTTGCGCGCACGCGCGGCCAGCGCGATCTCGCGCGAGACGCGAATCGAGGCTTCCCACAGCGAAACGCCATCGGTCCGCGCGCGCTTGCGCACCTCGTCGAGCGTGCGCTCGCCGATGCCGCGCGTCGGCGTGTTGACGGCACGCTCGAACGCGGCATCGTCGCCGCGATTGGCGACCAGGCGCAGGTAGGCCAGCGTGTCCTTGATTTCGGCGCGCTCGAAGAAGCGCACGCCGCCGTAGACGCGGTACGGGATCTGTTCGGCCAGCAGCGCTTCTTCGAAGGCGCGCGACTGCGCATTACTGCGGTACAGGATCGCGCTCTCGCCATGGCTGCCGCCCTCGCGCACCCATTGCCGGATGCGTTCGACGACGAAGTTGGCCTCGTCGACCTCGTTGTAGGCCGCGTACAGGTCGACCGTCTCGCCTTCGCCGCTGTCGGTCCACAGCTGCTTGCCCAGGCGCGCCGGGTTGTGCGCGATCACCGCGTTGGCGGCGTTGAGGATGTTGGCGCTGGAGCGATAGTTCTGTTCCAGGCGAATGGTCTGCGCGCCGGGGAAATCCTGCAGGAACTGCTGCACGTTCTCGACCTTGGCGCCGCGCCAGCCGTAAATGGCCTGGTCGTCGTCGCCGACCACGAACACGTGGCCGCTGTCGCCGGCCAGCACGCGCACGAACGCGTACTGGATGCTGTTGGTGTCCTGGAATTCATCGACCAGGATCTCGCCGAAGCGTTGCCGGTAGTGCGCCAGCAAAGCCGGGTTGTCGCGTAGCAGCTCGTGCGCGCGCAGCAGGATCTCGGCGAAATCGACCAGCCCGGCGCGGTCGCAGCGCTCCTGGTACAGCGCGTAGCTGCGCAGCATGACGTCGGCCCATTCGTCCCCGCGGTCCGACGAGTGCGCTGCCTGGATGTGCTGCGGGCGACGGCCCTCGTCCTTCTGCGTGTTGATCCACCAGGCGATCTGCCGCGGCGGGAAGCGCGCCTCGTCGAGCTCGAGCTGCTGCACGACGCGCTTGATCAGGCGCAGTTGGTCGTCGCTGTCGAGGATCTGGAAGCTCTCCGGCAGCTTCGCGTCCTGCCAGTGCAGGCGCAGCAGGCGATGCGCGAGGCCATGGAAGGTCCCGATCCAGAGCCCGCGACTGCCTTGGCGCAGCAGCGCGTCGGCGCGATGGCGCATCTCGCCGGCGGCCTTGTTGGTGAAGGTCACCGCGAAAATGCCGTGCACGGGCACGCCGTGCACCTCGTTCAACCAGGCGATGCGGTGCGTGAGCACGCGCGTCTTGCCGCTGCCGGCGCCGGCGAGGACGAGGTAGTGGCCGGGGGGTGCGGTGATCGCCTCGCGCTGGGCGGGATTGAGGTCGTCTAGCAGGTACGAAACATCCATTGCGGCATTTTACGTGCCACGCGGGTGGTCGGGTTCACGCATCGTCGAAATGAGTCGCTTGTTGCTTTCGCCCCCTTTGCAAAAGGGGGCAGGCGTGCGCGTAGCGCACGACGGGGGATTTGCTCTTGATCTTCTTGATGGGCCCATCGCGCTCACCGCGCAGAGCAAATCCCCCGCTCGGCGCTGCGCGCCTCGCCGCCCCCTTTTTCAAAGGGGGCAACAGCGCTAGTGCGCGACCTGCTCGCGTTTGCTCGAAGTCGCCGTCATCAGCTTGTCGGTATAGGCAATGCCCATCGCCGACAGGATGAAGGCGCCATGGATGATCGTCTGCCACATGACGCCGGTCGGCGTCGAAGCGGTGCAGCGGGCAGTGGCGATCTCCAGCCCGTCGGCGATCGCCGCAGCGGTCGCCCGCAGCGCCGCCACGTTGTCGGCCGACCCGCACATCGGCAGGCCGAGCTCGCCGGCCGCGATGAAGGTCTTCAGCAAATGGATCGACGAGATGCCGATGATCGCCATCGCCAGCTTGACCTTGAGCACGCTGGCATTGACGTGGCTCAGCCACTCCGGCTGGTCGGGATGGCCCTGCAGGCCGAGGCGCGAGACGAAGGTTTCGTAACCGCCGACGATCACCATGACCAGCAGGTTGGAGATCATGACCACGTCGATCAGCCCGAGCACGAGCAGCATGATTCCCTGCTCCGTCAGCGCGTTGGCATCCAGGACCAGGTGCAGCAATTCCTTGAGGAACAGGAACACGTAGACGCATTGCGCCACGATCAGGCCGAGATACAAGGGCAGCTGCAGCCAGCGCGAGCTGAAGATCAGCGTGGCCATCGGATTGAGGCGTGGGGGCGAGACAGGAAGCATGGGGACGGTCGTTCGATGCGGAACGCGCAGGGTACAGATGCGCCGTGACGCTGCCAATCGCCCTGCCGTCGCGCGCTAGCCGTCGCGCAGCGCCTGCACGCCCATTTGCGCGAGCAACATGGCCATACTTCCGGCCTGCAGCGCCTGCGCGCTCGACGCGTTGCCCTGTTGCGCGCGTTTCGCCACGCCCTGCGCGATCGCCGCGAGGCGGAAGAAGCTGAACGCCACCACGAAATTCCAGTCTAAAGCCGGCCCGGCGGCATCGACTTGCGTGCCGCTGAGTTCGCTGTAACGGCGCAGCAGCGCGGCCTCGTCGGGAATGCCGAGCGCGGCGCGATCCTTGCCGGCCAGGCCCGGCAGCGGTGGTTGTCCCGGCAGGCGCAGGGCCATGCACAAGTAACCGAGATCGGCGAGCGGATGGCCGAGCGTCGACAATTCCCAGTCCATCACCGCGAGGATGCGCGGAGCGTCGCGCGCGAACATCAGATTGTCGATGCGGTAATCGCCGTGCACGAGCGCGACGCGGCCGTCATCGGCGGGACACCGCGGCGGCAGCTCCGCGAGCAAGATCTCCATCGCCGCGATCGGCTGCGTTTCGCTGGCGCGGTATTGCTCGCCCCAGCGCGCGAGCTGGCGGGCGAAGTAGTTGCCGGGCTTGCCGTAGCCGGCGAGGCCGGCCGCGTCGACGTCGACCGCGTGCAAGGCCGCGAGTGTGGCGATGATCGCGTCGTAGTACGTGCCGCGCAGGTCATCGCTCAAGCCTGGCAAAGCCGGATCCCAAAACACCTGGCCGTCGACATGCTCCATCACGTAGAACATCGAGCCGATCACCGACTCGTCGGTGCACAGATGCAACGCGCGTGCCACCGGCACCGCGCTGTCCTGCAGCGCGGACAACACGCGGAATTCGCGGTCGACGGCATGCGCGGACTGCAACAGCACGCCGGGCGGCTTGCGGCGCAGTACGTAGCGGCCACTGGCGGCGTCGATGCGGTAGGTGGGGTTGGACTGCCCACCCTGGAACTTGCTCGCGGTCAGCGGCCCGCGGAATCCGGACACGTGTTGCGTGAGGTAGTCCGCAAGTGCGGCTTCCGGCAACGCGAACGACTCGCTGGCCATGTCTCAGGCCTTCAGCATCGAACGCGCGAGCGACGCGATATGGACTTCGTCGGGACCGTCCGCCAAGCGCAGCGAACGCGCCGCCGCATACGCATGCGCGAGGAAGTGGTCTTGCGACAGACCGCCGGCGCCGTGCAGCTGGATCGCGCGATCGATCACGGCGCAGGCCATGCGCGGTGCGACGATCTTGATCATACCGATCAGGTCGCGCGCGCCCTTGTTGCCGTGCGCGTCGAGTGCAGCCGCAGCCTGCAGCGTGAGCAGCCGCGCCTGATCGATCTCGCAACGCGAAGCCACGATCATCTCCTGCACCATGCCGTGCGCGCCGAGCGGCTGGCCGAACGCGACGCGATCACGCGCGCGTTCGACCATCGCCTCGAGCGCGCGCTGCGCGAGTCCGATCAGGCGCATGCAATGGTGGATGCGCCCCGGCCCGAGTCGCGCCTGCGCGATCTCGAAACCGCTGCCTTCGGCATGGACCAGGTTCCCGATCGGCACGCGCACCTGGTCGAAGCGCAGTTCGACATGACCGTGCGGCGCATCGTCGTAGCCGAACACCTGCAACGGCCGCACGATGGAGACGCCGGTCGTTTCCATCGGTACCAGCAGCATCGATTGCCGTCGATGCGGCGCGGCCTGTGGATCGGTCACGCCCATCACGATCAGCAGCGCGCAGCGCGGGTCGCCGGCGCCCGTGGTCCACCATTTGTGGCCATCGAGCACGTAGTGGTCGCCGTCACGCACGAAGCGCATGGCGATGTTGGTGGCATCGGACGATGCGACCTCCGGCTCGGTCATCGCGAACGCGGAGCGGATGCGACCTTCGAGCAGCGGCGTCAGCCAGCGCGCCTGCTGCTGGGCGTTGCCGAACTGCGCGAGCACTTCCATGTTGCCGGTGTCAGGCGCGCTGCAATTGAAGATCTCCGGCGCGATCAGCGAACGTCCCATGCGTTCTGCCAGCGGCGCGTAGTCGAGGTTGCCGAGGCCGGCGCCGTGCGTGCCGTCTGGGAGAAACAAGTTCCACAAGCCCTCGGCACGCGCCTGCGACTTGAGGGTCTCGAGCATCGGCGGCGGTGTCCAGCGCGTTGCCGCGTCGGCGTCCCAGGCAGCGAACTCGGCTTCTGCCGGGATGATGTTCGTTTCCATGAACGCAGCGAGGTTCGCGCCGAGCGTGCGACTGCGTTCGGATCGCGGGAACAGCCATGCATCCGCCATGGTCATTTCCCCGCCGAGAGCGTCACGCCTGGCAACGACAGCACGTACTCCGCGCCCATGAGCTGCGACGGCGTGCGATAGCCGACGACATCCGTGCCGCGCAGCAGATGCTCGACGATGCCCAGCGACGCGGTTGCGGTGAGCGTGTAGCCATTCGGCACCACGAGATGACGCCTGACTTGGGCGCCGTCGCGGTCGCTTACCTCGCCCCAGACATGGGTGACGGTGGCGGCGCGCTTGTCATCGGAAGGCCCGCGCACCGAGCGCGCCACGCCGCGTTTGAGGAACGATTGCACCAGCCCCGTACCCAGCAAGGGACCGAGCAGGCGCAGCCGCCGCAGGCGCGAGATCGTGGCGGGCGGGACGGCCATGTAGACCTCGACATTGGGGATGCCGGTGCTGAGGTAGGCGGTGTAGACATCGCCCCACGGAATCGTCATCGCAGTACGCGGCTGCCCGTCGCGCACGAAGCTGCGTGTCTTCCACGCCAGCGGCACGCGCTGCAGCTCGCCATCGATGCGCGCGCGCCCGCCCTTGCCGAGGCCTTCGACACTGGTCTTCGCAGTGCCGGGGCTGGGCCCGCCGCCGGCCTCGAACGCCAGGACGAGGTGCGTGGCCGTCGGCAGCTCCCGTTTCAGCATCGCCGCAAGGCAATCGGTCGGCACCACGTCGAAGCCCGCGCCCGGCAGCACCACGATACCGCGCTCGCTCGCGCGCGCGTCCTGGGCGTGGCAGTACGCGAACACGTCGATCTCGCCGGTGATGTCGAGGTAATGCGCGCCGGCGGCGAGGCAGCCTTCCAGCATCGGCGCGCTGGTCGCCGAGAACGGACCAGCGCAATGCAGCACCAGGCCGACGCCGTCGAGTCCGGCGCGCACGGCGTTGCGATCAGCCAGGTCGAAGCGGCGATGTTCGAAGCCAAGTGCCTGTGCCAGCGTCGCGACCGCGTCGCTGCGACCGGCGAGGATCGGCGACAGTCCGCGCTGCTTTGCTTCCTGGGCGATGAGGCGGCCGGTATAGCCGTTGGCGCCGTAGATCATCCATTGCATGGTGCGACCCTCAATTTGTCATTCCGAACGTAGTGAGGAATCTGCTGTTGCTCTGCCAAGGCGACAAGAAGCGGATTCCTCGCTGCGCTCGGAATGACAGTATCAGGGCTGACGCGTCCGTTCCGCGACGAGCGCCATCAGCTGCCGGAAATACAGCGCCGGCGCCCAACGCCGCAGCCGCCAGCGCGCGGCGGCGCCCTTCGTCGGCAGGATCAGGAACTCGCCGCGCTCGGACGCCGCGAAGATGTTGTCGGCGACGCCGTCGATCGTATCGCCGCTGCGCGTCATCATCTTCGCGGCATTTCCTTTCATGCGCTCGCTGCCACGCCAGTTCTGCAACAGGTTGGTCTGGAAAAAGGATGGGCACGCGACCGACACCGACACCCCGCTGCCATGCAGCTCCGCGCGCAACTGGGCCGACAACGTGTATACGCCGCCCTTGGCCACGCCGTAGCTCATGATCGACGGCGCCCCCGCGAGCGCCGCGAAAGAAGCGATGTTGAGGATGCGCCCGGAACCGCGCGCCAGCATGCCGGGCAGGAAGGCCTGGCAGCCGCGCACGACGCCGAGCAGGTTGATCTCCAGCACTTCGCGCCACTCGTCCATCGTCGATTCGAGCAGCGTGCCGCCACTGGCGATACCGGCGTTGTTGATCAACACGTCCGGCACGCCCCACTGCGCCAGCACGGCGTCACGCAGGGCCTCCATCGAAGCATCGCTGCCGACGTCTGCGGTGAAGGCGACATGGCCGGTACCGGGCAGTGAGGCGCGCGCAGCTTCGGCACGCTCGCCGTGCACGTCGACGCAGGCCACGACATCGCCGCGTGCGGCGTGGCGCTGCGCCAGCGCGTGGCCGAG
>JACMKK010000522.1 GCA_014380115.1 Luteimonas sp.
CGCCGCATCGAGCGAACTGCGTGCCGTCAGCACGCCGGCACCGCGTTATCCGCCGGAAGCCCTGCGTGCGGGGCAGTCGGGCGAGGTGCAGGTGGAGTTCACCGTCGCCGCCGACGGCTCGGTCATCAACGCCCGCGTAGTGCGCGCCAACCCGCCGCGCGTGTTCGATCGCGAGGCCGTCGCTGCCGTCCGCCGCTGGCGCTTCCAGCCGGTCAGCGCACCGGTGACCACGCGGCGCACGATCGGGTTCAATCCTGGGACCTGAGTCGGCACGAACCGATCGCGAGGCAAACAAAAAGCCCGGCATCGCCGGGCTTTTTCTTGCGCTGCACGGCAGCTAGGCCGAGATCGCCAGCTTCTCGCGGTGGTACAGCCGCGCTGCCAGCAACCACAACAGCAGCCCCAGGCCAAAGCCGGCGCCCAGGTATGCGGCCCATTCGTTGGCGCTGATCGCCTCGCTGCGCACCAGCTTGAGGATCATCTGGTTCTGCGCCAGGAACGGCACCACGAACTGCCACAGCTGGTTCTTCACCGGATTCACCATCAGCATCACGGTCGGGATGATCGGCAGCAGCATCAGCAGGCTCATGTAGCTCTGCGCCTCCTTCACCGACTTCACGCTGGCCGAGATCAGCGTCAGCAGCGTGGTGCCGATCAGCACCATCGGCAGCAGCACCAACAGCAGTTGCGCCAGTACCGGCAGCGAGACATCCACCAACCGCAACGCTCCGGGCGCGACGGTGAAACTGATCTTGAACGCGACCAGGATCAGCAGCAGGCTGAGCATGCCGAACGCGCAGGCGGCGAGGATCTTGCCGCTCATGATCGCTGCGCGCGCGGCCGGTGTCGCCAGCAGCGGTTCGAGCGATTGCCGCTCGCGCTCGCCCGCGGTGACGTCGATGACGAGGTAGGCGCCGCCGAGGAAGCTGCTCAGGATCAGCAGGTAGGGCAGGAAGGCCAGCAGCATGCCGCGCCTGGCTTCGGGCGTGGCGACGTCGCGCTGCGCCACGCGCACCGGTTGCGTGACCTCTGGGCTGACACCGCGGTTGATGATGCGCAGCACGCCGAGCTGGCCGCTGTATTGCTCGATCGCGCCACGCACGCGTTGCACGGGAATCTGTGAATCCTGGCGCGAACTGTCGTAGATCAGTTCGACACCGGCGCTGCGGCTTTCGCGCCAGTCCGCGCCGAAGTCCGGCGCGATGCGCAGCATTACGTCGTAGCGCTGGTCGCGCACGCGCGCATCCGGATCCTTGGGAGCGGGCAGGATCTTCATGTTCTGGCTTTCGAGGTGGCGCACCAGGTTCGGCGCGTAGGCGGCGCCGATCACCGGCAGTTCCAGCGTCGATTCGAGTTGCGTGCGCGCGCGCTTCTCGGCCATGCTGCCGATGCCGAGGATCAACACCGGGAACAGGATCGGCCCCATCAGCAGGCCGAGCATCACCGTGCGACGATCGCGGAACAGGTCGAGCAGTTCCTTGCGCGCGACGGTCAGCAATGCGCTCTTCGCTAGCAGGCTCATGCGTGCAGTCCTTCTTCCGAGCCGATCGCCTTGACGAAGGCGTCTTCGAGATTGTCCTCGCCGGTCTGCGCGCGCAGTTCGTCGGGCGTGCCGGCGGCCTTCACCTCGCCCTCGGCGATGACCACGATGCGGTCACACAACGCCGCGACCTCCTGCATGATGTGGCTGGAGAAGATCACGCAACGGCCTTCGCTGCGCAGCTGCTGCAGGAACGAGCGCAGGCCGCGCGTGGTCATCACGTCGAGGCCGTTGGTCGGCTCATCGAGGATGACGTTGCGCGGATCGTGCACCAATGCGCGCGCGATCGCGGTCTTGGTGCGCTGTCCCTGCGAGAAGCCTTCGGTGCGGCGATCGAGGAAATCCATGCCCAGCGTCTGCGCCATGCGCGCGGTGCGTTCGGCGATGGTCGCCTCGTCCAGGCCGTGCAGGCGGCCGAAGTAGGCGATGTTCTCGCGCGCGGTCAGGCGCTTGTAGACGCCGCGCGCATCGGGCAGCACGCCGAGCTGCTTGCGCACGGCAGTGGCATCGCGCTGGATGTCGAGGCCGTCGACGCGCACGCTGCCCTCGTCCGGCGTCATCAGCGTGTAAAGCATGCGCAGCGTGGTGGTCTTGCCGGCGCCGTTGGGGCCGAGCAGGCCGGTGATCTCACCGTCGCGCGCCTCGAAGCTGACGCCACGCACGGCGTGGACCGTGCCCGACTTGGCCTTGAACGACTTGTGCAGGTTGTGGACCTCGATCATCTCAGGGCTCCCATCCGTAGTTGCCCGCGAACGGCGGCGTCGGCTTCAGGCGTTGCAGGCAGCTCGCGTCGAGCGCCTTCACATCGGCGCTCTCGACGAACTGCGCGAACAGTTTCGGCATGCAACCGATGCCGAGCACGCTGTGGCCCTGGCCCGGCAGGATCAGCAGGCGTCCCTTCGGCAGCGACTTGATCACTTCGGCGCCGTAGCGCGGCGGCGTGACCGGATCGAACTCGCCGCTCAGCGCCAGCACTGGCACGTCGCCGGTGAGCGGTTTGCGGAAATCCGGATCGCGCCGGCCTTTCGGCCACACGTCGCACTGCGCCTTGGTGAAGGTGATGAACTCGGTGCCGAGCACGCTGTCCTTGTCGGCCTGGTCGGCGCTCAACTCGTCGCCGTCCTCGGTGCAGCTCACCGACAGCTGCATACCGTGCATGATCGCGTCCGAAACGTCGCTGTAGATCGAGCGCGACTGCGCCAGCAGGCTTTCGTAATGACCCTGCGCGGCGTCGTGCACGATCAACGGCAGCATCGCCGCGGCCTGCGGCTGGTAGGCGTACAGGCGCAGCAGCACGGCGAGGTGGCCGAAGGTCGGCGCCTCGTCGCGCCATGTGCCGGTGGTCGGATCGCGATAGCGCACCGGCGCCAGGTTGCCGGCGAGCAGGTGCGCACGCAGTGCCTGCAGCTGCGCGGCGGGATCGCCGAGATTGTGCTTGCAGGCGGCGTCGGCGACGCAGCGCGCGAACTGCAGCTTCAACGCCGCATCGAGATTGCGTGCGTGTTCCTGGCCGAGCGCGAGCGAGTTCGGCACCACCGAATCGAGTACCACGCTGCGCGTGTGCTGCGGATAGCGCTTGGCGTACTGCTGCGCGACGCGCGTGCCGTAAGAGACGCCGACCAGGTTGAGCCTGTCGACGCCGAGCTTGTCGCGCACCAGGTCGAGGTCGCGGATGTGGTCGGTGGTGGTGTAGTAGCGCAGGTCGGAGGTCTTCGACAGCGCATCGCGGCAGCGCACCGCGAACGCACGCGCGGACTCCGGCGAGCTGTCTCCGTCTTCCATCACCGCACTGTTGCCTTCGGCGTCCTCGCACTTGAGCGGATGCGAACCGCCGGTGCCGCGCGCATCGATCAGCAGCACGTTGCGGGTACGGCGCGCATCGGAGAAGGCCGCGTGCACCAGCGGATACGACTCCAGTGCCGACTGTCCCGGACCACCGGCGATCATGACGATCGGATCGAGCTCGGCCTGGCCCTTGGCCGGTACCAGCGCGATGGCCAGGTCGATCTTGCGACCCGCCGGCGCGTCGTGGTTTTCAGGCACCGCCAACGTCGCGCATTGCGCCTCCACCGCATCCACGCGCGGCACGCTCAGCGAGCACGGCTTGAATGTCAACGCGCCGAAGCGCAGGCCGCCAGTGGCATCGGCATGCGGGCCAGGGGCCTGCGACTGCGCGCTGCAGGCCGCCAGGGCCAAGGCCGTGGCGAGCGGGAACAAGATTTTCAGCATGGAGCGCCTCCTGTGGGCCATGACGCTATAAGACGCGGCCGCGGCACCGATGTGACCAAATGCGATGTGACCGAATGCAAGTGGGAGACGTCGCGACGTTCGCCGGCTACTTGCTACTGACGTACTTCTCGCGGCGAACCTGCGGCACCGGCAGCCCGAAGCCCTTCAGCGTCTCGAAGCAAGCATCGACCATGTTCGGATTGCCGCACAGGTAGGCGATATCCGTGCCGGGATCCGGCGCGAACTCGGCAAGGAATTGCTGCACGTAGCCATGGCGTACGTCGGCGTGCGCCTGCGGCGAACCCTCGGCGGGCAGTTCGCGTGAGAAGCAGGGCACGAAGCGGAAGCGCGGATGCGCGTCGGCGAAGGCGCGGAATTCATCGCCATACAGCAATTCCTCCGGCGTGCGCGCGCCGAACAGCAGCGCCACCTCGATGCCGCGTTCGGCCATCTGCTTCTCCAGCAGCGGCAGCATCGCGCGATACGGCGTGACGCCAGTGCCGGTGCCGATCAGCAGGTAGCGCTGGTTGGCATCGGCCGGCATCAGGCAGAAGCGGCCGTACGGGCCGCTGGCCTGGATCTGGCCGCCGTCCTCGAGGCCTTCGAACAACGCCGTCGCCGCGCCGCCGGCGACGTAGCTGACCGCGATCTCGACCGACTCGCCGGCCCCGAGCGTATGGTCGTGGATCGTCGCCAGCGAATAGCTGCGCTTGGTCGGCGTGCCGTCGGCGTATTCGAAATGCACCTGTACGAACTGGCCGGGGATGTAATCCAGCGGCAGGCCGTCGTCGCGCACGAACGACAGGTGGGCGACGGTCGGCGCCAGCATGCGGCGGCCGACGAGTTTGAGCGGGAAATTCTTGGACAAAGGCAGGCAGCCGCAAGCAGGATGAAGTGTTGCCGGCCGGCGGATCGGAGCAGCCGGCTGGCCGCCTATACTACCGATTCGCTGTTTTCCGGGCCGCCGCGCCGCACACGCTGCCGTGCCGCGCAGCTCCGGCACAGCCGCAGCGGCCAACGCCATCGGCCTCAAATCCACCGGTTTCAATCCACCGGCCTCATTCACCGGCCTCAATTCACACGTCCCGACCAGAGCCTTGATGACCAGCCCCGACCCGACCGCGCCCGCGCTCTCCATCCGCGACCTCCGCAAGACCTACGACACCGGCGTCGTCGCGCTCAAGGGCGTGTCGCTGGATGTGCAACCCGGCGATTTCTTCGCCCTGTTGGGCCCAAACGGCGCCGGCAAGTCGACCCTGATCGGCATCGTCTCCTCCCTGGTCAACAAGACCGAAGGCGACGTGCGCGTGTTCGGCGTCGACCTGCACCGCGACCGTGATGCCGCGATGCGCCTGATCGGGCTGGTGCCGCAGGAGCTCAACTTCAACTTCTTCGAGAAGCCTTTCGACATCCTGGTCAACTATGCCGGGTTCTATGGCATCGGCCGGGCCGAGGCGATGCTGCGCGCCGAACAGGAACTCAAGCGCGCGTTCCTTTGGGAGAAGGCGCACACCATGTCGCGGACGCTGTCGGGCGGCATGAAGCGCCGCCTGATGATCGCGCGGGCGATGATGACGCGACCGCGCCTGCTGATCCTCGACGAGCCGACCGCCGGCGTCGACATCGAAATCCGTCGCGGCATGTGGAAGACGCTCAAGGACATCAATGCCGCCGGCACCACCATCATCCTCACCACGCATTACCTGGAGGAAGCCGAAAGCCTGTGCCGCAACCTCGCGATCATCGACCGCGGCATGATTGTCGAACAGGGCCCGATGCGGACCCTGCTGGCCAAGCTCGACGTCGAGGGTTTCGTGTTCGACATCGACGGCGAGCTGCCGGCGGCGCTGCCGCAGATCGAGGGCGCGACGCTGGCCGCGCTCGACGACCACACCCTCGACCTCGACATGCCGCGCGCGATGGACCTGAACCGCGTCTTCGCCGCGCTGGGCGATGCCGGCATTCGCGTGCGTTCGATGCGCAC
>JACMKK010000078.1 GCA_014380115.1 Luteimonas sp.
CCCGAGGCACACGCCCGTTGCCGGCTTGTCTTCCGGTGTGCCGCCGTCGGACGTGTCCGTCGTCGACCTCACCTGCGAGCTGAACAAGGGCGCGAGCTATGAGGAGATCTGCGCCGAGATGAAGAGGCAGAGCGAAAGTGATGTGACGCAAGGCGGCCTCAAGGGCATCCTCGGCTACACCGAGGACAAGGTCGTCGCCACCGATTTCCGCGGCGATACCCGCACGTCGATCTTCGATGCCGATGCCGGTATCTCGCTCGACGGTACCTTCGTCAAGCTGGTCAGCTGGTACGACAACGAGTGGGGTTACTCCAACAAGTGCCTGGAAATGGTCAAGGTCGTCGCGAAGTAGCCCGCGCGCCGCGGCAGCATCCCGAAAAGCCCCGCACTGCGGGGCTTTTCGTTGCTGCCGTGCAATGGTGTAACGTGCGGCAGGTCGAGGGGCAGGGGCACGGGGATGGAAGCATTGGTCGTGCTGCTGGTGCTGGCGCTGCTGGCCGTGCCGGTACTGCTGGTCGTGGCCCTGATGTCGATCGGTGGCTTGAAACAGCGCGTCACCTTACTCGAAGACGAGCTGCTGCGATCGAAGGCGCGCCAAGAGCCGCCGCGCGCTGCGGCGACAGCCGCGTCGGAGGTATCCGCGCCACTCGCACGGCCCGTGCCATTGCGCGATCCGCCGCCGGCAGTCGCCGAGCCGACGCCGTCCGCGCCTGCGATGGCTGCAGCGACGCCAACGGCCTCGCCGCTTGAGGCGCGTGTTTCGCCACCTCCAGCTGCTCCACGCATGCCGCAGCGCCCTGCCAAGCCTGATCCGTTCGCGCTCGCCACGCGCGCGGTCAAACGTTGGTTCACCGTAGGCAACGTGCCGGTCAAGATCGGCATGCTGGTGTTGCTGGCCGGTGTCGCTGCCTTGCTCAAGTACGCCAGCGACCAGGGTTGGTTGCGCATGCCGATCGAGTTCCGCCTGGCGGGCATCGCCGTCGCCGCGTTGGCGGCACTGGTGTTCGGCTGGCGGCAGCGCGCGGACAAGCGCGCTTTCGCGCTGGCGCTGCAGGGCGGCGCGATCGGCGTGCTGCTGCTGACCGTGTTCGCCGCGTTCAAGCTGTATGCCTTGCTGCCGGGCGCGGCAGCCTTTGGTTTGAGCGTGGTGCTGATCGCCGGGCTCGGCGTGCTCGCGGTGGCGCAGGATTCGCGCACGCTCGCGGTGCTCGGCATCCTGGCGGGATTCCTGGCACCGCTGTGGCTGTCGACCGGCAGCGGCAACCATGTCGCGCTGTTCTCGTATTACGCGATCCTCAACGCCGCGATCCTGGCGATTGCGTGGTGGCGGCCGTGGCGCGTGCTCAATCTGCTCGGATTCGTGTTCACCTTCGGCATCGGCACGGTCTGGGGCGTGCTGCAATACCGCGCTGAAAAATTCGCGAGCACCGAACCGTTCCTGCTGCTGTTCTTCGCGTTCTACCTGCTGATTCCGATCCTGTATGCGCGCAAGCGGCCGGCCAGCCAGGGCGACCGGATCGACGGCAGCCTGGTGTTCGGCACGCCGTTGATCGCGTTCTCGCTGCAGGCGGGATTGCTCGAAGGCGAGCGCATGCCGCTGGCACTATGCGCCGTCGCCGTCGCTGCCTTGTACGCATTGCTGGCATGGCTGCTGATCCGACGCGAACGCTATGCCGTGCTCGGCCAGTCATACGCGTTGCTGGCCGTCGGCTTCGCCACGCTGGCGATCCCGCTGGCGTTGTCGGCGCAGGCCACGGCCTGCGCGTTCGCGCTCGAAGGCGCCGCCCTGGTCTGGCTGGGGTTGCGGCAGCAGCGTCGCCTGCCGCGCTGGACGGGGTTGGGCTTGCAGCTTGCCGCCGCATTCGCGTTCGTGGTCGGCATGCAAAACGGAACGCAAGCGCTGCAGGCCGTGGCGAACCCGATCTTCATGGGTGCGCTGCTGCTGGCGCTGGCGGGTTTCGCGAGTGCCTGGTGTTACCGGCACGGCGCCGACGAAGGCGAAGACCGCACGGGCGTGGCCGCCTCGTACTACTTGTGGGGCATCGGCTGGTGGTGCGCGATGGCGCTCATCGAAGTCGATCGCTTCGTCGATCCCGACAGCCGCGCCGATGTCCTGCTGGCGTTCGTCGCGCTGACCGGCTGGCTGGCTGCCGAAGTGCATCGCCGCCGCCCCGCGAAGGCCTTGGTGCTGACCACGCTGGCGGCGTTCGTCGCGGCCGCACCGCTGGCGCTTGCGCAGGCCGGGGCGCACGGACAACCGTTTGCGGGCCATGGCTTGTGGGCCTGGGGGGTGTTCGCATTGCTCGGCGCACGCAGCCTGTGGTGTCTGCGCGCCGGCGACGATCGTTTCGCGGGCTGGGCGCAATTCGCCTGGTGGTTGCTGTGGCCATTGGTCGTCGCCCTGCTGTTTTCGCATCTGGCCGAACGCTTCGCGCTCGCGCAAGGCTGGCAGCTGGCGCTGGTGGCATTGCCATGGCTTGCGGCCGTGACCCTATCGATCTACCGATGGCCGCTGTTGTCGGTGCCGCTCGGCGCGCGCTTCGACGGATTCCGTCCCGTATTGCAGACGACGTATTTCGCCGTGCTGGCTTTGTGGTGGCTGTTCGCGCTCTCCAGCGCGGGGAATAGTGCGCCGCTGCCATGGGTGGCGCTGCTCAATCCGCTGGATCTGGCACAACTGGCGCTGCTGGCGCTGGCCGCGCGCTGGTTCTGGTCGCCGCAGGCGCCGGAAGGATTGCGCGCGCTGCGGATCTTCAAGATGGCCGCCGCCGGTTTTCTGCTGGTCACCATCATCACGCTGCGCGGCGTGCACCATTGGGGCGGCGCGGCGTGGCAGGTGGACATGCTGTCGACCAGCCTCGCGCAGACCAGCCTGACCGTGGTCTGGAGCGTGCTCGGCGTGCTCGGCTGGGTGCTCGGTTCGCGCCGCGGTCAGCGCGGGCTGTGGCTGGCGGGTGCCGTGCTGATGGGAATCGTATTGGCCAAGCTCGTGCTGGTCGATCGCCAACACCTCGGCAACCTGCTCGGCATCGCTTCGTTCATCGCGTACGGATTGCTGTGCACCGCGGTCGGCTATTTCGCGCCGGCACCGCCGCGGACCGATGCCCTCGACGAGGTCCCCGCATGAAGCGCATCGCCTGGCTCTCGCTGTTGCCGTTGATCGCCTTCGCCGGCGTCGGCGACGACTACGTGCGGCAATGGCCACTGAGCCTGGAGCGCGCCGGCGAAGGCGCGTATCGCGTCGTGCTAAACCGCGACGTGTATCGCACCGTGCACCTGCCGACGCTGGCCGATGTCGATGTGTATAACGCCGACGGCATCGCCGTGCCCGCAGCGCTGTTCGCGGCGGAACAACCCCTGGCGCGGGCACCGGACAGCGTCGATCTGCCGTGGTTCGCGCTGCCGGCCGGCAAGGCCGGGCGGGCGCAGGACATCGCGGTGATCAGCGAACGCGCTGCCGATGGCAGCGTGCAGCGCGTCGAGACACGCCTGACCACGGACGTCGCCGCGCCCGCGGCCCCCAGCCATGCCTGGTTGATCGACGCCAGCCGCCTGCGCGGACCGATCGCCGCGCTCGTGCTGGATTGGCCGACAAGCGATACCGCAATCGATATCGCCTACCGCGTCGAAGGCAGCGACGACCTGCGCGACTGGCGCGAACTGCAATCCCGCGCGCAATTGCTCGACCTGATGCGCGACGGCCGGCGCCTGCGGCAAAACCGCATCGCGCTCGAAGGCAGCGCGCGCTATCTGCGATTGCTGCCGTTGCAGCAGGCAGCAGCGCCGGCGCTATCGAGTGTGCGCGCGGAAATGCCCGTGGCTGCCCAGGCACAGGATTGGCGATGGGAAGATTTGCTCGGACGCAGCGTTGTCGAGAACGATGTGACGCACTTCGACTTCGATCTCGGCGGACGCTTCCCGGTGGAGCGCGCCGACATCGCCCTACCAGGCAACAACGCCAGCGAGTGGACGCTGCAGAGCCGCGATGCCGCCGACGCGCCGTGGCGGGCGCAGGCCGGACCTTGGGTGGCGTTTCGCGTGGATGCCGCGAATGGTGCTGATCGTTCCGCTCCGCAAACTCTGGATGCGGTGGTGCGCGATCGCTACTGGCGATTGTCGGCACGCGCACCGACGGCGGGGATACCTCGTTTGCGACTTGGATATCGTCCTGAAGTCGTCGTCTTCCTCGCGCAAGGCTCACCGCCCTACGCGCTGGTCGCAGGCAGCGCACGCGCCACCCGCGCCGCTGCGCCGCTGGCGCAACTGCTCGATGCGATGCGTCGACAGCGCGACGAAGATTGGCGACCCGGCCGCGCTGTTGTCGGAAAACCACAGGTCCTGGGCGGAGCACTGGCGCTCGAGCCCGCGCCTGCGCGGCGCGATTGGAAAGCCTGGTTGCTGTGGACCGTACTGATCGCAGGCGCTTTGATCGTCGCGGGCTTCGCTTTCAGCCTGCTGCGCAAGCCGAACACCACTTCCTAGATCGCATCGCGAACGCATCTATCGCGCAGGAAATTCCTGTTGCTTACGGCTTGCCGCCGCGCCAGATCTTGAATGCGGCGATCGCGAAATAGTAGAACGCCATGCCCGCCACGGCAGTATGCGGCCGCTCCACCCATTCGCCGCCGACGGGCAACCCCAGCGTCGGCACGATATCGGCAGTGATGCCGAACTCCGGCACGGGCAGGAACACGCCGCCGAACACCGCCGCGAGATAAGCGACCACTGAAAACGCCCAGGTGACCATCTGTCGACTCATCTCCTGCTCGCGCCCGACCGGCGTGCTGAAGACCCAGGTCGCCTTGGCGACCACCAGCCAGGCGAACACCCACACCGGCCACCACGCGCGGAACATCCAGGCGAAAGCGGCGATGAACGTCGCGTAGAACGCCAGCAGTCCGAGCATCATCAGCAGGCGTTTGCCGCGCGACATGTCGTCCATGAAGGCGATGGCCGTGAAGAAGCCCGTTCCGTGCACGAGCAGGAATTCCATCAGCATCATCAGCACGACCGTCTTGACCGCGCCCTGGCCGAACGCGAACGGTGCGATCCAGACGACCACGCAGGCGATGCCCGTGAGCGCATCGGGCAGGGCGCCGAGCAGGCGGCCGGCTCGACGGCCCGGCATGGCGATGACGGCGTGCGATTTCATCGAGATCCCCTGCAGGCGCTTCGTCGGATGTCGCGCAGCCGATCCTGCGTGCCAGGACAGGTTTGCCTGCGCCGTCGACGACAACGACAATACGCCTGTACTTCATCCGGAAACCAGCATGTCCATCCTCCGCATGACCGACCTCGACTTGCGCGGCAAGCGCGTGCTGATCCGGCAGGACCTCAACGTGCCGGTGGCCGATGGCAAGGTCACTTCCGACCAGCGCATCGTCGCCTCCCTGCCGACGCTGCGGCATGCGCTCGAAGCGGGCGCGGCGGGGATGGTGATGTCGCATCTCGGCCGCCCCAAGGAAGGTGTGTGGAGCGAGGCCGATTCGCTGGCACCAGTCGCCGCGCGCCTGTCGGAAATGCTCGGGCGCGACGTGCCGCTGGTGAAGGACTGGGTCGATGGCGTCGAGGTGGCACCGGGCCAGCTGGTGCTGCTGGAGAATTGCCGCATGAACGTCGGCGAGGCCAAGGACGACGAGGCGCTGTCGAAGCGTTATGCCGCGTTGTGCGACGTGTTCGTGATGGATGCGTTCGGTACGGCGCATCGCGCGCAGGCTTCCACGCACGGCGTCATCAAGTTCGCCAGGCAGGCTGCGGGTGGACCGCTGCTGATGGCCGAACTCGATGCGCTCGCCAAGGCGCTCGACAACCCGGCGCGGCCGTTGCTCGCGATCGTCGCCGGCTCCAAGGTCTCGACCAAGCTCGAACTGCTGTCGTCGCTGGTCGGCAAGGTCGACCAGTTGATCGTCGGCGGCGGCATCGCCAACACCTTCATTGCCGCGTTGGGGCACGACGTCGGCAAGTCGCTGTACGAAGCCGACCTGCTCGATACCGCCAGGCAGATCATGGCCGATGCCAAGGCGCGCGGTGCCGAGATTCCGGTCCCGAGCGACGTCGTGGTCGCGCCGGAGTTCAAGGCCTCCGCGCCCGCCACCATCAAGACGCTCGATGCGGTGGATGCCGACGACATGATCCTCGATATCGGACCGGAGACCGCGCGTCGTTACGCCGAACTGATCGCCAAGGCGGGGACCGTGGTGTGGAACGGCCCAGTCGGCGTGTTCGAGTTCGACGCGTTCGGCAAGGGCACCGAAACGCTGGCGCGCGCGGTCGCCGCATCGCCGGCGTTCTCGATCGCCGGTGGCGGCGACACGCTGGCCGCGGTCGACAAGTACGGCATCGCCGATGACATGTCCTATATCTCCACCGGTGGCGGCGCGTTCCTGGAGTTCCTCGAAGGCAAGACATTGCCGGCGGTTGCGGCGCTCGAATTGCGCGGCCGCTGATGCCGCTACGTTGCGATACCGCGATGCATCGCTGAATACGCCAGACGATGCAATCGAGTACGGGTGCCGCTGCGATGCGGAACACGGTCACGTTTGACGCGCGAGTGCGGCGCTAACCTCCCGACGCGGCCATGAGGGCCGCGCAACCGGAACCGGGAGGAGACACCATGCGTCGTGCAAGGATTTTGCTCATCGCCATCGTGCTGCTCGGAATGCTCGCAGCGGGCACGGCACTGGCGGGAAGATGGCCCTACATCATGACGTTCTACGACGAGGCAGGCACCGCAGTGGGCTGGCAGATCGGCGCTTGCGACGGCACCGTGCACTACAGCGGAGAACGCACCGACGATTACACGATCGAACGACTGCAGTGCCCGGATTGACCGGGGATGTTCGGCGTTGTGGATGAAACGTCGTTCGCCGGTAACGCGTCCTGCGGATGTCGCGGCGCGTTGCCGGCGACGTTTGATGCATCGGAATGCGACGCACGACATTCGCCTTAACGAATACTTGATCCCGCGACCAAGCCCGGCGGCCTATCTTGAGCATGCGGAATGACCCGCGAATCAAGGAAGGAAACTCATGACTCGTACGAAACTCTGCGCCGCCGCAATGGCGGTCGCCCTGCTGGCCGGTTCGTCGTTCAGCGCGGGCGCAAGCTGGCAAGGCACGTTCTATTACTACAGCGATGAAGGCGTGCTTGTGGGCGGATGGACCGCCGGTTGCGGCGAAGCCGACGGACGCTGGGGCGTCGAGACCGACAACAAACAGTTCGTCCAAGGCTGCCGGCCGGCGAGCTGAGTGCATCGTTGCGCTGGTAATCCAAGCCCCGATTCCCATCGGGGCTTTTTCCTCCTCGTCGCCGACGCAGCGGTCGGTCGGCGCTGCTAGCCATGCTGCGCAGCCCAATCTCCGGCCAGCAATCCGAATATCTCGGAATCCGTCGCGTCATCGCCGATGAAGAACCGTTGCCGCATCACGCCCTCGCTGGCGAAGCCGAGACGCTCGAGGACCTTCCTGGAGGCCTCGTTGCGCGGGTCGATGTCCGCCTCGATGCGGTGCAGCTCGAGCGCGCGGAACGCCCAGTCGATGGCGAGCGTCGTCGCCTCGCGTGCCAGACCCTTGCCCCAGCAATCCGAACGCAGCGCGTAACCGAGCTCGGCGCGCCGGTGCCTGGCGACGAAGTTGTACAGCGTGCAGGTACCGATCACCGCGTCGCCCCTGTCGACGACCACCCAGTTGATCAGCCGGCGTTGCGTGAAACCTTCGAGGATCTCCGCGATCCGGCCCTCGGCCTGCGCCAGCTCGCGCATCGGCGTGCTGCTCCAGTAGCGCATGACGGCCGGATCGGAGAACACCTCGAAGACCGCTGCTGCGTCTTCTGCGCGCGGCCCGCGCAGGCGGATGCGCGGCCCCTGCAGTTGTGGAAACCCGGGCAGGTCGTTGAGGACGGAGTTGGGGTCGGCCATGCCGGATTGCCATGTCATGCGTGTGGGCTAGGATAGCCCGGCATCCCTCGTCGTCATCCAAACCAGGCCACCAACCTCATGTCGGAACATCGTCGCCGCACACGCATCCTCGCCACGCTCGGCCCCGCCACCGATCCACCGGGCGTTCTCGATGCCTTGCTGCGTGCCGGCGTCGACGTGGTGCGCCTGAATTTCTCGCACGGCGATCCGTCGGCACAGGCTTTGCGCGCGCAAGCCGTGCGCGAGGCGGCGGAGCGCGTCGGCACCGAGGTCGGCATCCTCGCCGATCTGCCCGGGCCGAAGATCCGCATCGAGAAATTCGTCAACGACCGCGTGCAGCTGCGCGCCGGCAATCGCTTCGACCTGCTGGCGCGCGAGGATGCGCCGCTCGGCGACGAGACGCAGGTCGGCGTGAGCTATCTGGGCCTGCCCGACGACGTGCGCGCGGGCGACACCCTGTTGCTCGACGACGGCGTCGTGCAGCTGCAGGTGACGGCGGTCGAAGGCGAGCGCATCGTCACCACCGTGCTAAACGACTGCGTGCTGTCCAATCGCAAGGGCTTGAACAAGCAGGGCGGCGGACTCTCGCTGGGTGCGCTGACCGAGCGCGACAAGGAACTCATCGGCATCGCCGCGCAGATCGGCGTCGACTTCATCGCCGTGAGTTTTTGCCGCAATGCCGAGGACATGAACGAAGCACGGCGGATCGCACGCAGCCATGGCAGCGATGCGGCCATGGTCTCGAAGATCGAGCGCGCGGAAGCGATCGAGAACCTGACCGAGATAGTAGAGGCCAGCGACGTGGTGATGGTCGCGCGCGGCGACCTCGGCGTGGAGATCGGCGACGCCGAACTGCCCGGCCTGCAGAAGAAGATCATCCGCGAATCGCTGCTGCGCAACCGCGTCGTCATCACCGCCACGCAGATGCTGCAGTCGATGGTCGACAGCCCGATCCCGACACGCGCCGAGGTGCTGGACGTAGCCAATGCCGTGATCGACGGCACGGACGCAGTGATGCTGTCGCAGGAATCGGCGGCGGGCAATTATCCGGTACGCGCGGTCGAGGCGATGGCGCGCATCTGCATCGGCGCTGAGAAGCAGTTCGAGGCGAACACCGATTTCGAGAAGGCGCCGCGCGACATCGACCGTGCCGACCAGGCGATCGCGATGGCGACCATGTTCCTGTCCGAACATGTCGGCGTGCGTGCGATCGTCGCCATGACCGAGTCCGGCGGCACCGCGCGCTTTCTGTCGCGGTTCCGTTCGAGCGTGCCGATCTACGGCCTGTCGCGGCACGACCGCGCGCGCCGCAAGATGGCGATGATGCGCGACGTGTTCCCGATCGATTTCGACAGCCGCGGCATGGCCACTCGCGAGGCGGCGCGCGCGGCGCTCGAGGCGATGTTCAAGGCCGGCCTGCTGGCCGAAGGCGACCGCGTGATCTTCACCAGCGGCGACCACATGGAAAACCAGGGCGCGACGAATACGTTGCGGCTGTTGCAGGTGGGCGGGGGTGGAAAAGCCGAAGGATTGGGGGAGTTGTAAACGACAGCGGCGTACCTTTGGGCGGGGCAGAGTTCGGAGCCTTTTTTGCTCCCTCTCCCGCTTGCGGGAGAGGGCTGGGGTGAGGGTGCTCTTGATCCTGATCTTGATTCCAATGTGGCCTGGCAGCAGTAAAAGCTGAGGTCAAGAGCGCCCTCATCCGGCCTTCGGCCACCTTCTCCCGCAGGCGGGAGAAGACAAGGCCCGAGGACCGGTGTGGGCGCCGGGCTATAATTCCGCCCTTTCCAGCCGCCGGACGTCTCCCACCCATGAGCATCGAACAGCTTGCCGAAACCGCCCTGGCCATGGTCGCCGCGGGCAAGGGCATCATCGCGATCGACGAGTCGAACGCCACCATCGCCAAGCGCTTCGACGGCGTCGGCATCCCGAACAACGAAGAGAATCGCCGCGCCTACCGCGAGCTGCTGCTGACTACACCGAAGCTGTCGGACTATATTTCCGGCGCGATCCTGTACGACGAAACGATCCGCCAATCGACCAAGGCCGGCGTGCCGTTCACCAAGGTCATGACCGACGCCGGCATCATCCCGGGCATCAAGGTCGATATGGGCCCGAAGCCGCTGGCGGGTTTTCCGGGCGAAGTGGTGACCGAAGGCCTCGACGGCCTGCGCGAGCGCCTGCAGGAGTACTACAAGCTCGGCGCGCGCTTCGCCAAGTGGCGCGCGGTGATCAATATCGGCGAGGACATCCCATCGGGCACCTGCATCGAGGCCAATTCGCATGCGCTCGCGCGCTATGCGGCACTGTGCCAGGAAGCTGGTCTGGTGCCGATGGTCGAGCCCGAGGTCCTCATGGACGGCAGCCACGACATCGAGACCTGCTACGAGGTCACCGAAGTCACGCTGCGTTCGCTGTTCGACGCGCTGTACCAGCAGAACGTCATGCTCGAAGGCACCATCCTGAAGGCTTCGATGGTGTTGCCGGGCAAGGACAGCGATGAGGAGGCGTCGGTCGAGGAGGTCGCCGAATCGACCTTGATGTGCCTGAAGTCGACCGTGCCGGCGATCCTGCCGGGGATCGTGTTCCTCTCCGGCGGCCAGTCGGACGAGGACGCGACAGCCCATCTAGACGCGATGAACCGGATGGGCCCGAATCCGTGGCCGTTGTCGTTCTCCTACGGCCGCGCGATGCAGTCGGCAGCGCTGCAGTTATGGTCCAAGGATCTTGCAGGCAATCTCAGCAAGGCCCAGGAAACCGTGTATGCCCGCGCCAAGGACAATGGACTGGCCGCGCTCGGGAAGTGGGAAGGCTGAATCAGGCCGCCATCGTCTGCGAAAACGCCGGCTTCGTGCCGGCTTTTTTTATTCTTGGTTCTCGGCAGGGCTCCCGCCAGTCTGATGGATCCCTGAAGAGAGGTCACCGAACGGCTTGAGATGCGGGCTGCCTTGAATATAATTGCCTAGGCAACTATATGTTAGGCAGACATGGCACCCAACGACCCCAATATCCCCAATGCTCCCTCGGTCGGCTACCTGATCGCCGACCTGACCCGCCTCTTCGGCCGGGTTTTCGACCGCCGCGCCGCCCATTTGGGCCTGACGCGGGTGCAATGGCGCTCGCTCAAGCGCATCCATGACAACGAGGGCCTGACCCAGTCCGGCCTGGCCGACCTGCTCGACATGGAACCGATCGCGGTCGGCCGCGTCATCGATCGCCTGCAGAAGGCCGGCTTCGTCGAACGCCGCGCCGATCCGGACGACCGTCGTTGTTGGCGCCTGTACCTGCTGCCGCAGTCGATGCAGGTCATGGACGGCATCGGCCGCGTCTCGATCGTGCTGCGCGAAGACGCCACGCACGGCGTAGACCCGGGCGATTACGAAACCACGATGCGCGTGCTCGAACAGATGCGCGACAACCTCATCCGCCTCGACCGCGAGAGCCGCGGCGAGGCTACTTCCAGAAAGGCCTGATGCCATGACGTCCAAGATCAATCCGCAAGCCGAAACCGTCCCGGTGCCGGCCAAGAAGCGCCGCAAGGTGCCGCTGTGGCTGTGGGTCGCCGCGCCGCTGGCCATGGCCGGCTTCTTCGGCTGGGAATGGTGGGCCTCGAGCCGCGAGGTCGGCACCGACAACGCCTACGTCAAGGCCGACCGCGTGCTGATTGCGCCGCAGGTCGGCGGCCGCGTGGTGGCGGTCGGCGTCAGCCAGAACCAGGCGGTAAAGCAGGGCGACCTGCTGTTCCGCATCGATCCCGAGCCATTGCAGATCGCGCTGGCGCAGGCCGAGGCGCAACTGGCACGCATCGCCAACAGCGCCAATGCGTCGCGCGCGTTGGTCGAGGAGGCCGGCACGTCGATCTCCGCCGCCGACGAAAACCTGCAATGGGCGAAACGCGATTTCGCGCGCATGAGCGAGCTGGCCGCCAAGCAACTGGTCGCGCGCAAGATGCTCGACGACGCACGGCATGCCGTCGCCGAAGCGCAGGTGCAACGCGAGTCTGCGATCGCCACGCAGTCGCAGGCCAACGCCGTGCTCAGCGGCAGCGTCCGTACGCCGACGGCTAAGCTGCCGGAGTATCGCGCCGCACTCGCTGCGGTGCAGAAGGCGAAACTCGACATCGCGCATTCCGAAGTGCGCGCGCCGGTCGATGGCATCGTCGGCCTGCATGACCTGCAGGTCGGCGAATACATCAACATCGGCCAGACCGCGATGCCGCTGGTGGCGACCGCGCCGATCTGGATCGAGGCGAATTTCAAGGAAACCGATCTGACGAAGATGCGCATCGGCCAGCCGGCGAAGATCACCGTCGACAGCTATCCGGGCGTGAAATGGATTGCACACGTCGCCTCGATCAGCCCCACCTCGGGCGCGGAATTCAGCGTGCTGCCGCCGCAGAACGCGACCGGCAACTGGGTCAAGATCGTGCAGCGCATCCCGGTGCGCCTCGAGATCGACCGTGCCGAAGCCGATGCGCCGCAATTGCGGGCCGGCATGAGCGCGGAAGTGGAAGTCGATTTGCGCGAGGGCGGCGCGTCGGCGAATCGCGCGACAGCGGCGCGTTGATCGGGCGCCGCGCATTGACCTATCCGGTCGTCATTCCCGCGAAGGCGGGAACCCAGCGACTTTCAGTTTCCGCTGCCCCGATTTAGCAAACCCCACGTCTTTGACGTACTCGTGGCTGACATGGCAAAGACACTGGGTTCCCGCCTTCGCGGGAATGACGAGCAAAAACGAGAGTGGCCATAACCTGGTCCGGCCGCACTAGAGAAGACACCCCATGATCGACCGCCTCAAACAAAGCGCCGCCGCCGGCGGCACCGGCCTGCTGGTCGGCTCGGTGATGCTGGCCACGCTGATGCAGGCGCTGGACACGACGATCGCCAATGTCGCGCTGCCCGACATGCAGGGCTCGCTGTCGGCGACGCAGGACCAAGTCTCATGGGTGCTGACCAGCTATATCGTCGCGGCCGCGATCCTGACACCGGTGACCGGCTGGCTGGCCGGACGGCTCGGCCGCCGCATGCTGCTGATCGTCTCGGTCACCGGTTTCACCGTCGCCTCGCTGTTGTGCGGCATCGCCACCGGCATCGGCGAGATGGTGTTGTTCCGCGTGCTGCAGGGCGTGTTCGGCGCCGCGCTGGTGCCGATCTCGCAGTCGCTGCTGCTCGATGCGTTCCCGAAGGAGAAGCACGGCGCGGCGATGGCCTTGTGGGGCATGGGCATCATGATCGGGCCGATCCTCGGTCCGCCCCTCGGCGGCTTTCTCACCGAGAACTACAGCTGGCGCTGGGTGTTCCTGATCAACCTGCCGGTCGGCCTGCTGGCGCTCGCCGGCATCTTCGCCAGCGTCAAGAAGGAACCGACGCACGAGCGCCCCATCGACGGGATCGGTCTTGCATTGCTCGCGCTCGGCATCGGCGGATTGCAGCTGATGCTCGACCGCGGCCAGGGCGAAGACTGGTTCGGCAGCCTCGAAGTGCAGATCGAAGCCGCGGTCGCGATCCTCGCGCTGTATCTCTACGGCCTGTGGTGGTGGAACCGGCGCGAGCGCTCCTTGCTCGATCTCAGTTTGTTGAAGAACGGCAATTTCGCCGTCGGCTGCGTGTTGATCTTCGTCGTCGGCATCGTGCTGTTCGCGACGCTGGCCTTGTTGCCGCCGTACCTCAGCAGCCTCATGCACTATCCGGTGCTCACCATCGGCTTGGTGCTGGCGCCGCGCGGCGTCGGCACGATGTTCAGCATGATGCTGTCCGGGCGCCTGCTCGGCAGGATCGATGCGCGCTGGCTGATCCTCACCGGCATGGCGCTGATGGTGTATTCGCTGTACGGCATGACGTCGTTCGGCCCGGAAGTGTCGATGTCGGCGGTGGTCTGGCTCGGCGTGATTCAGGGCATGGGCCTGGGGCTGGTGTTCGTACCGATCTCGACGGTCGCCTACGCCACGCTCGAACCGCACCAGCGCACCGAGGCCGCCGGACTGTTCAGCCTGATCCGCAACATCGGTTCCTCGGTCGGCATCTCGGTGGTGTTCACGATGCTGTCTCGCGCCAACCAGATCGGCCATGCCGAGATCGGATCGCGCATCCCGGCGTTCGGCGCCGAGACCACGCTGTTGCCGGCGCTGTGGAATCCGTCGACGCAGGCCGGCGCGGCCCTGCTCAACAACGAAGTCATGCGCCAGGCCGCCGCGATCGGCTATATCAATGATTTCAAGTTGATGATGGTGCTGACCCTGTGCGCGACCCCGCTGGTGCTGATGATGCAGGGCGGCAAGGCCCGCGCCGGAGCACCCACGGACGCGGCGGCGGTGCACTGACTGCGGTCGTCGCCGGCGTCGGCGTATGCTGCCCGTCGGTGCAGCAGTGGCGGATTCCGGCATGACCGCAGCAAACCGGCTCCCACCCGATGCGATCGACGCGCTCGCGCGCGGCGAAACGATTGAGGCCATCAAGCGCGTGCGCGCAGCGACGGGCCTGGGGCTGAAGGAGGCGAAGGATCTCGTCGACGCTTATCGCCATCCCGGCGGCGGCGCGACCAGCCATGCACCCGGAAGCGGCCCGTCGATCGCAGGGCGCGCGCTCAATGTGACGGACGCGTCTACTGCGGGTGGCGCACTCATCGTGCCGTCCGCCGCCGCGACGGCGCTGCAGCGCGGCAACATCATCGAGGCGATCAAGCTGATCCGCGACGCGAACCGGCTCGGCCTGAAGGAGGCCAAGGACGCGGTCGAGCACTTGCGCACCGGACCGCAAACGCCTTCGCCATTGCACGCGCACCCGCGCCGGATGCCGACGGTGATGCAGGGCGATCGCGGCCTCGGCGGATGGATCGTGCTGGCCGCGGTGGTGATCACGGCGTTCGCGTGGTGGTTGTTGTCCTTGTAGCAGGAGCGCCCCCTGGGCGCGGCGACCGCTCCTACCAAACACGGCGGCGTTCTTACGGCCGCGGAAACGCGTCCGCCATCGGCCCCGCCTGTGCCGCCAGCCAGTCGTCGTCCGAGCCTTCGTTGACACCTTCGAACAGGATCGTCGAGAAATAGCGCTCGCCGGTGTCGGGCAGCATCGCCAGGATCACGTCACCGTCGTTTGCGGTCTTCGCGACTTCGAGTGCCGCGGCGATCGTCGCGCCGGCGGAGATGCCCACGAAGATGCCTTCCTCCTGCGCCATGCGCCGCGCGATGTCGCGCGCGACGATGTCGTCGACTGGCAGGATCTGCGCGGCGACTTCGCGATTGAGCACGGCCGGGACGAAGTCGGGCGTCCAGCCCTGGATCTTGTGGGGTTGCCATTCCTTGCCGGCGAGCAGCGACGCACCAGCCGGCTCGCAGGTGGTGACCTTCACTTCAGGACGCGCGACCTTCAACACTTCGCCGACACCGGTCAGCGTGCCGCCCGTGCCCCAGCCGGTGACGAAATGATCGAGCCGGCGACCGGCAAAATCGCGCAGGATTTCTGCCGCGGTGGTCTGCCGGTGGTAAGCGGGATTGGCGGGATTCTCGAACTGGCGGGCCAAAAACCAACCGTGCCGCTTGGCCAGTTCCTCGGCCTTGCGCACCATGCCGCTGCCGCGCTCGGCGGCCGGCGTCAGGATGACCTTGCCGCCGTAAGCGCGGATCAGCTTGCGGCGTTCGATCGAAAAGGTTTCCGACATCGTCGCAACGAATTTGTAACCGCGTGCGGCGCAGACCATCGCCAGCGCGACGCCGGTGTTGCCCGACGTCGCCTCGACCACGGTGTCCCCCGGTTTCAGCAGGCCCTTGGCCTCGGCATCGAGAATGATGGCGATCGCGAGCCGGTCCTTGACCGAGCCGCCGGGGTTGAAGGATTCGACCTTCGCGTAGAGGGTCACGCCCGACGGCGCGATGCGGTGCAGGCGAACGACCGGCGTGCGGCCGATGGTGTCGAGGATGCTGTCATGGATCATGGCGATGTCCTGCGTTGGGGGAGTCGGCCCGGCATGGTGCCCGATCCTGCGGTTTCGACGAGCGTCCTGCGCGAAACAGGCCTGCCGAAAGTCATGCCGGTGCACCTAGACTGCGCAAACTGGCGTCTAATTGCCACCTCACAACGGCAACACCGTGTCGTATCGGTCAACCCGGGCGTCAACCATCGGCCCGTCACGGCCGTTACTCCCGGGTTGGCTAGAATTTGCCGTCCGCTGCCCCTATTTTTGCGAAGCGTGGTGCTTGATGCATGTTCCTCCGTTCGCCCGTGCGATCTGCCTGCTCGGGGTCGTTCTTTCCATCGCTGCCTGCGGCAAGGACGAGGCGCAAGCCAAGGACAAACAGGCGGGCGATCGGCCGATTCCCGTGACCATGGAAGTCGTGCGGCAACAGCCGTGGAGCGACACGATCCTCGCCCTCGGCACCGCCAAGGCGCGTGAGTCGGTGACCGTCACCGCCAAGGTCAGCGAGACCGTGCAACGCGTGCATTTCGACAGCGGCGACGAAGTGGCCAAGGGCGCGCCGCTGGTCACGCTGACCGGCCAGCAGCAACAGGCATCGCTCACAGCGCTGGAAGCCACGGCGGCGGAGGCCGAGCGCATGTACAAGCGCCAGAGTGAGCTCGCCGAGCAGCAGCTCATCGCGCGTTCTTCGCTCGATACGCAACGCGCGACGCGCGACGCCACGCGCGCGCAGGTCGCCGTCGTTAGCGCCAACCTCGCCGATCGCGTGATCCGCGCGCCGTTCGCCGGCGTGCTCGGCATCCGCCAGGTCAGTCCGGGCACGCTGGTGACGCCGGGCATCGCGATCGCGACGCTCGATGACGTCTCGCGCGTCTATGTCGATTTCCCGGTGCCGGAAGTGCAGCTCGCCAACCTCGCCACGGGGCAGGCACTGGGCGCGCGCAGCAATTCGTATCCGGGCCGCACGTTCGAGGGCATCGTCAGCACCATCGACGCGCGCATCGACCCGGCCACGCGCGCGGTCACGGTGCGTGGCGATTTTCCCAATCCAGATCGCGCACTGCGCCCGGGCATGCTGCTCGAGGTGCAATTGTCGCGGCCCGAGCGACAGGCGCTGGTGGTGCCGGAAATCGCCTTGGTGCAGGTCGGCGCGGACACGTTCGTGTATCGCGTCAAGGCCGACGGCAGCGTCGAGCGGCCCAGGATCGAGGTCGGCGGCCGCACCGCCGGCAAGGTCGAGGTGAGCAGCGGCCTCAAGGCCGGCGACAGGATCGTCGTCGACGGCACCGGCAAGCTCAGCATCGGCAGCAAGGTCGTGCAGGGCGCGCCGGCGCAAGCGCAGGCGACGCCGTCGGCGACGCAAGGCTGACCGGCGATGAAGCTTTCCGACCTGTCGATCAAGCGCCCGGTCCTGGCGGTGGTGATGAGCCTGCTGCTGATCGTGCTCGGCATCATGTCGTTCATGCGCCTGACGCTGCGCGAGTTGCCGGCCATCGATCCGCCGATCGTGTCGGTGTCCGTCGATTATGTCGGCGCCTCCGCGGCCGTGGTCGAAAGCCGCATCACGCAGGTGCTCGAGGACGCGTTGGCGGGTATCGAAGGCATCGAGACGATCGAGGCCAACAGCGTCAACGGCCGTTCCAACGTCAGCATCGAGTTCAAGGCGACGCGCGACATCGAAGCGGCCGCCAACGACGTCCGCGATTCGGTGAGCCGGGTGGTCGATCGCCTGCCGGAGGAAGCGGAGGCGCCCGAGATCGCCAAGGTCGAGAGCGACGCCGAGGTCATCATCTGGCTCAACATGTCGTCGACGACGATGGATACGCTGCAGCTCAGCGACTATGCCGAGCGCTACATCGTCGACCGCCTATCGACCATCGACGGCGTCGCCCAGGTGCGGATCGGCGGCCAGCAGCGCTATGCGATGCGGATCTGGCTCGACGGCGACCAGCTCGCCGCGCGCGGCCTCGCGGTCAGCGACGTCGAGGACGCGCTCACGCGCGAAAACCTCGAAGTGCCGGCCGGCCGCATCGAATCGGCCGAGCGCGACTTCACGCTGCGTGTCACCCGCAATTACCAGAAACCGGCGGATTTCGCCCAGATCCCGATCAGCAAGGGCGCCGACGGCTATGTGGTGCGGCTCGGCGACGTGGCGCGCGTCGAACTGGCCTCGGCCGAACGCCGCGCCTATTACCGCAGCAACGGCGAGCCCAACATCGGCCTCGGCATCATCAAGACCTCCACCGCGAACAGTCTCGACGTCGCGCTCGCCGCGCGCGAGGAAGCCGAGCGGATCGGCCAGACGTTGCCGGCAGGCACGCACATCTTCGTTGCGTTCGATACCACGACGTTCATCGATGCCGCGGTGACGCGCGTCTACGAGACCCTGATCGAGGCCGTCGTGCTGGTATTGATCGTGATCTGGCTGTTCCTCGGCAGCGTGCGCGCGTCGTTGATTCCGGCGGTCACCGTGCCGGTGTGCCTGATCGCCTCGTTCATCGCGCTGTATGCGTTTGGTTTCTCGATCAACCTGCTGACGCTGCTCGCGCTGGTGCTGTGCATCGGACTGGTGGTGGATGACGCCATCGTCGTCGTCGAGAACATCCAACGGCGCGTGGATCTGGGCGAACCGGCGCTGGTCGCGGCCAAGCGCGGCACGGCGCAGGTGGCGTTCGCGGTGATCGCGACCACGGCCGTGCTGATCTCGGTGTTCCTGCCGGTAGGGTTCCTCGAAGGCAATACCGGCCGCCTGTTCCGCGAGTTGTCGGTGGCGATGGCCGGAGCGGTCGCGATCTCGGCCTTCGTCGCGTTGACGCTGACGCCGATGATGTCGTCGAAGCTGCTCAAGGCACACGCGAAGGAAAAGCCAAACCGCGTCAATACTTGGCTCAACGCGAGTTTCGAACGCATGGCGCGGCGCTACCGCGACCTGCTCGAGCGCAGCGTGCATCGCGCCTGGCTGTTCGGCGCAGTGATGCTGGTAGCCGTCGCCGCGACGGTGCTGATGTTCCGTGTGTTGCCGTCGGAGCTTGCGCCGGCCGAGGATCGTGGCTTCTTCCAGATCATGATGGAAGGCCCCGAAGGCGCCGGTTACGACTACACGGTCGCGCAGATGCAACAGGTCGAGAAGATCGTCGCGCAGGAAACCGGGCCCGACAAACCGATCGTGCGCGCCAACCCCCGCGTGCCAGGCAGCTTCGGCGCCAGCGAGGAAATGCATACCGGTCGCGTCAGCGTGTTCCTGCAGGACTGGGACAAGCGCGATGTCGCCACCACCGATGTCGCGGCCGACCTGCAGGCCAAGCTGTCGCAGCTGCCGGGCGTGCGCATGCGCACGCAGGTCAGCGGCGGCCTGGTGCGCACGCGCGGGCAACCGTTCCAGATCGTGCTCGGCGGCCCGGAATACGCAGAGATCGCGCAGTGGCGCGACCGTTTGCTCGCGCGCATGCAGGAAAATCCCGGCTTGGTCGCACCCGATTCCGACTACAAGGAAACCCGGCCGCAGATGCGCGTGGACATCAACCGCGCGCGCGCCTCGGACCTCGGCGTCTCGGTGACCGATATCGGTCGCGCGTTGGAAACGATGATGGGTTCGCGACAGGTGACGACTTTCGTCGACAACGGCGAGGAATACGATGTCGTCGTCCAGGCCGGGCGCGAAGGCCGCAAGACGCCGGCCAACCTCGCCGCGATCCAGGTGCGTTCGGCCAACGGCGACCTCGTCCCGCTGTCGAACCTGGTCACACTGAGCGAGATCGCCGAGCCCGGCACGCTCAATCGCTTCAACCGGCTGCGTTCGATCACGATCGCCGCGGGTCTCGCGCCGGGCTATCCCCTCGGCGAAGCGGTGACGTGGGCGCAGCAGGTCGCCCGCGAGGAACTGCCCGAATACGCGCAGATTGACTGGAAAGGTGAATCGCGCGAGTTCCAGAAGGCCGGCGGCGCAGTCCTGCTGACCTTCACGCTGGCGCTGCTGATCGTCTACCTGGTGCTGGCGGGACAGTTCGAAAGTTTCATCCATCCGCTCGTGATCATGCTCACCGTTCCGCTCGGCGTGCTCGGCGCCATGCTCGGCTTGTGGATCACCGGCGGCACGATGAACCTCTTCAGCCAGATCGGCATCGTCATGCTGGTGGGACTGGCCGCCAAGAACGGCATCCTGATCGTCGAATTCGCGAACCAGCTGCGCGACGACGGCCGCTCGGTCCACGAGGCGATCATCGAATCCTGCGCCGTGCGCCTGCGCCCGATCCTGATGACCTCGATCGCCACGATCATGGGTTCGGTGCCGCTGGTGCTGGCCGGCGGGCCCGGTTCGGCCAGCCGCGCGACGATCGGCATCGTGGTCATCTCCGGTGTCGCGTTCTCGACCCTGTTGTCGCTGTTCGTGGTCCCGGCATTCTATGCATTGCTGGCGCCGTACACGCACTCGCCCGAGGCGCTCGCGCACAAGCTCGACAAGCTCGAGGACGAAACGCCGGTGGTGCAGAGCCATGCCTGAGCGACCGCCATCGCCATGGAAATCCAGGCCGGCGCGCAATCTGCATGACGAGCCGGAGGCCAACGCCGAGGCATCGCCTTCGCGGCGCGACGTGGAACTGCGCATCTACGGTGTGAACGCCGTGCGCGCGCTGTTCGCGCGGCGCCCGCAGGCAATCCGCAAGCTCTACCTCGCGCAAGCGCGCATCCCGCAGTTGCAGCCGCTGCTGCGGTGGTGCGTCGCGAACCGCATCGGCTACCGCGTGGTCGCCGATGAAGACCTGCAGAAGCTCGCGGCCAGCTCGCACCACGAGGGCGTCGTCGCCGACGTGCTGCGCGAGGAGGCGCTGGCGTTGACCACGTGGTTGCGCGACCTGCCGCCGGGGCCGCAACTCGCGCTGTGGCTGGACGGCGTCGGCAATCCGCACAATCTCGGCGCCATCTTGCGCAGCGCCGCGCATTTCGGGGTCGCCGCGATCCTGCTGCCGAAGCATTCGCCGCTGGCGCTGTCAGGCGCCGCCGCACGTGTCGCCGAAGGCGGTGCCGAGGCGGTACCGTTCGTGCGCCTGGGGCGCGAGGACAATGCCATCGCACAACTGCGCGGTGCGGGTTTCGCGCTCGCCGCGACGCTGGTGCGAGGCGGTGCGGACCTGTTCGCGGCGGCATTGCCGGCGCGCCTGGTCTATGTCCTGGGCGCGGAGGCCGAAGGGATGGATGCCGACCTCGCCCGGACCTGCGATTTGCGTCTGTCCATCCCCGGCAGCGGCGCGGTGGAAAGCCTCAACGTCGCCGCCGCGACGGCGGTGCTGCTGGCGACATGGCGCAACCGCCGGTGACGGCTGATATCCAGTCCTTCCAGGCACACTCGGCCTGGCTGAATGCGTGCGAAAACGATGCCGCCCGTTACGCCGGTCAGGACCACGAGACTGCCGTGCTGCATCGCGATCTCACCGCGGTGGGCATGCGCGGGTTCTGCGTCATCTGCGATGCGGATCGTTGGTTCAGGTGTCCCGAACTGGAACGCGGCCAAGCCGTCTCGCTTCGGGAATCGTTGTGTTGCGAGCGCTGCGGCGGCAACGCGCGGCAACGTGCTGCAGCGAGGATCCTGATCGACAGCGTATCGCTAGCGCAAAGCAGGGTGTATCTGACCGAGCAGGCGAGTCGTTTCTATCTCCGCCTCGGCGACCGCGCCCGACAGTTGCTGGGTAGCGAGTTCATAGACTCGTGGCCGCAACGCCTGCGTCTGTCGCTCTGGTTGCTCAGGCAGGGTCGCCCGCAATGGCTGCGTCGCGAGGACGTGACCCGGCTGTCGTTCCGCGACCGGTCGTTCGATGCGGTGGTCAGCCTCGATGTGCTGGAACACGTCCCCGATTACCGACGCGCGCTTGCCGAGTTCGCGCGCGTACTGAGGCCGGAGGGCGTGCTTGTGTTGTCGGTACCCTTCTACGCCGCGGCGGGGCAGAGCCGCGAGCTGGCGAAGATCGTCGATGGTGTCGTCGAGCACCTGCAGCCGCCGGAATTCCACGGCGATCCCTTGAGCGGCGGCGTGCTGTGTTTCCATCATTTCGGATGGAACCTGCTGGACGCGGTGCGCGCAGCGGGCTTCGCGGACGCCGAAGCCGTGCGCGTGCGCGATCCGGGGCAGGGCTTGCTGGCGCCGCAATGGATCATCCGCGCGCGGCGATAGTCCGCGGGTGACGGAAGCTACTGCGCCGCTGGCGCGAGCGCCTTCGTCGCGCTGCCGAAATCGCCTTCCGCGGCGGCGGCGAGATACGCGAACACCGCGTAAGCGGCGACATTCTGCGCCAACGCCTTTGGGTCGATCTTGTCGAGCGTGTCGTCCGGCGTGTGGTGCAGGTCGAAGTAATCGGTACCGTCCTGCGCGAGCGACCCCCAGGCCACGCCGCGTTCGGCGCTGGGCCCCGCGTCGGAACCGGGTCCGCCTTGGCCGGGCGTGTATTCGATGCCGAGCGGCGCCAGCGCATCGGCGATCTGCTTCGCCGCCGCCTTGGCGTGGTCGGGTGCGCTGGTGTCGAACGCATAGATGCGGCCGGCACCGAAGTCGCTTTCGGCGATAATCTGGTGCTTGGTGATGCGTTGCGCCTGCGATGCGGCGTAGACCTTGCCGCCGTACAGGCCCTGTTCCTCGTTGGCGTACGCGATCACGCGGATCGTGCGCGGCGGACGCCGCTCCAGCTTGCCGATCAGGTGTCCGGCCGCCATGGTGATGGCGACGCCGGAAGCATCGTCGACCGCGCCGGTGCCGAGATCCCAGGAATCCAGGTGTCCGCCGATCACGACAACCTCATCGGCCTTGCCGCGACCGGTAATTTCGCCGACGACGTTGTGCGACACAGCCTCGCCGTTCACGCCGCAATCGAGCGCGATGCGCACGCGCGTGGACGCGAGGGCGACCAGCCGCGCGAGCTGGTCGGCATCGGGGATCGCGAGCGCGGCGGATGGAATCGGCGTCAGGCCGGCGTCGTAGCCCGTGTTGCCGGTGTGCGGATTGCGGTGCGAGTCGGTACCGGCGGATCGCATCACATAGGCGACGGCCCCGGCGCGGATCGCTGCGGACGGACCGCGGCTGCGCACGCGGCTACCGGAACCGTAGCCACTGCCGTCGCGTGCACGTTCCATCCTGGAATCGACGAAGGCGATCTTGCCGGTCAGCGTCCCGGGCGCTGCTTTCTCCAGCGCATCGAGCGTCGCGAAGCGCACGACCTCGCCTTCGACCGTACCGCCGGGACTGCCGCCGAGCGCGGTCAGCGCCAACGGTTGCGCGTGCGCGCCCAACACCGCGCCGTGCTCGCTGCGCCGTTCCCATTTCGGAAACCGGACTTCCTGCGTCCACACCTTGTCGTAACCGAGCTGCTTGAACTTCGCTTTCGCCCATTCGACCGCGCGCGCGTCGGCTTCGCTGCCGGCCAGGCGCGGACCGACTTCGGTGGTCAGCGATTCGACCACCTTCCAGCCGGTGTCGTCGGCCAGTGCCTGTTCGCGCAGTTGCGTTGCCGTCGCCACGGCGGCTTCGGGAATCCGCGTCTCGCGCGGCGCGGCATGCAATGAAGTAGCGGCGAGGGCGAACAACAACACCGGCGCAAGACGCATCGTGCACTCCACGGTCACAACACTCCACGGTCAGAAGCAGGGAAGCCGCGAGCTTATCAGCCTGCCGCTCCGAGGCACCGTGCTTCAGGTCATGCCGCGCGGGGCGCGACTATTTCCGCAACGAGTCGCGGATCTCGCGCAGCAACAGCACCTCTTCTGCCGTTGCAGCCGGCTCCGGCGGCGCCTTGCGGCTCATGCGGTTGATCGCCTTGACCACCAGAAAGATCGCGAACGCGATGATCACGAACTGCACCAGCGTGTTGAAGAACTCGCCGATGCCGATGACCACGGCGGGAATTTCCTTGCCGGCGGCGTCGATACCGGCGTCCTTGAGCGTCACGGCCCATTTCGAGAAGTCGACGCCGCCGATCGCCAGTCCGATCGGCGGCATGATCACCTTGTCGACCAGCGTGGTCACGATCTTGCCGAATGCGGCGCCGATGACGACGCCGACCGCGAGGTCGATGACGTTGCCGCGCATCGCGAATTCCCTGAACTCACTGATCATGCCCATCGTCGTGTTCCTCTTGCGGAGAAGGGAGAGGGCTCAGCCTACGCGCGCGGTGGGGCGATGCGGCAACGCAGCTCGAGCACGTCGTCGAGCCGCGCGACACAGGTGTCTCCGGGCTGCAGCGCGGCTACGCCGGCGGGGGTGCCCATGAAGACCAGGTCACCGGCCCGCAGTGCATAAAGCTTCGACAGCTCGTGCAGGATGTCGGGAACGTCCCAGATCAGCTGGTCGAGTCGCGACTGCTGGCGCAGCGCGTCGTTGACCGTCAACGACAGCGTGCGCGGTGCGAGCTCGCCGATGTCGTCGGCGCGGCGCAGTTCGCCGATCGGTGCGGAATCATCGAAGGCCTTGCCGATATCCCAGGGCAGGCCCTTGGCCTTCGCCGCGGCCTGCAGATCGCGGCGGGTCAGGTCCAGACCGACGCCATAGCCGAACACCAGCGACTGCGCCGCCGCCGGATCGAGCACGCCGTCGGGCGCGTCGCGACCGAGCGCGACCACCAGTTCCACTTCGTGGTGCAGGTCCTGCGTGCCGGGCGGATAGGTGACGGTGCCATCGGTGACGATCGCATTGGCCGGCTTCAGGAAGAACACCGGCTGGCCGCGATCGGCCTTCGATGCCGGCGCGACCGCACCCATTTCACGCGCATGGTCTGCGAAATTGCGGCCGACGCAGTAGATGCGGCGCACAGGGAAGGTGCCGCCGCCGCGCACTGGCACGCGTGGTTGCGGTGGCGAGGGGATGACGTCGTGGTCGATGCCGTCCATGCGACCCCGCTGCGAAGCCGTGGTCAGCGGGGGAGCGGCAGGACGGGTTTGCGGACGACGCGGTACTCGGCGTCGACCACGCGTGGATCGGACGCGATGGGTTGGTTGCGTTGGCGCCACAGACGCAGCAACAGGCCCGCGCCCAGCATCGCCGCACCGACGAACAGGCCGAACACCAGCAACACCGCCAGCAAGCCCAGGCCGAGCAGGCCGAAGACGATGCGCAGTAGCGCGTTGCGCGGCTTGCGTGGCGCGAAAGCCGAACGCAGGCGGCTGGAGTCGAACGTCGGGCGGAAGCGGAACAGGCGTACGGACATCGTCTGGGGGCGTGACACAATGCGGCAACAAGCCGGGAGCCGGAAGTATCGGGCGCAGCATGGGCGAGGGTGTAAGAACTTCGTTAAACGACGCCGTGGACGCCGTGCCCCTGATCGCGGTTTCGCGCATTGACGACGGCGGTTTCGCCGAGGTCGAGGCAACGCTCGACGGCGATGCCGAATCGCTGATCCTGCATCGCCAAGGCGATGTCGTGCGCGCCTGGCTCAATGTCTGTCCGCACACGGGCCGGCGCCTGGACTGGGCGCCGGGCAAGTTCCTGCTGTCGAAGGAAGGTTTGCTGGTATGCGCGGCGCATGGGGCGAGCTTCGAACTGGTCGGCGGCGAATGCGTGGCCGGACCCTGCCGCGGGCAGACGCTGCGCGCGGCACCGATCGTGGTCCGTGATGGGCAGGTTGCGTTGGCGCGTGATTGAGCCTGAGGCCGGAGCAGGCACTTACAGCTTCAGCTCCCACGTCTCCGCCATCAGTCCGCGCTTGCCGAAATCGTCGTGTCGCGATTCCGATGTCTTGCGGAAACCGGCGGCCGCATACAGGTGGCGTGCGGCATCGAGTTCGCCCTGCGTCCACAGCGCGATCTTGCGATAGCCGGCCTGGCGCGCGAAGCGCACGCACTCGTCGACCAGGCGGCGGCCCAGGCCCAGGCCGCGTGCACCAGGCTCGACGAGCAGCAACCGGAGTTTGGCGACGGTCTTGCTCTTGGCGACGAGAAAGATGCTGCCCAGGCGCTCGCCGTCGCGTTCGGCGATCCAGCAGCGTTCGCGCCGCGGATCGAGGTGCTGCACGAATCCGGCTGCGATTTCCGCGACCAGCGCCTCGAAGCGTTCGTCGTAGCCGTACTCGCGGAAATACAGCTCGCCATGGCGTTGCACGACCCAGCCGATGTCGCCGGGACGATGCTGGCGCAGGATCACGGGCCCGGATTCGACAGCGCTGGCCGAGAGCGTGTGTTCTATCGCGTCCAGCGCCGACAGGAATCGTTCGCGGCCGCTGCGGTCCAGCGGGCCGAGCATCGCCTCGACCTGTTGCTGCGAGCGTTGCTCCAGCGGCGCGAACACGCGCCGTCCCTTCGCGGTCAGGCTCAGCCGCTGCCGTCGCGCATCGCCGGGCGTGGCCTTGCGCGACAGCAGTCCGCTGGTGGCGAAGCGCTTGAGGATGCGGCTGAGGTAGCCGCGGTCGAGATCCAGTGCGGCCGCCAGTTCGGCCGCACCGATGCCATCACGATGCGCGATCTCGTACATCACGCGCACTTCGGTCAGCGAGTAGGGGCTGTCGAGCAGGCCGGGGCGGAGCACGCCGATACGCCGCGTGTAATCGCGATTGAAGCGGCGGACGGCGTCGATTTCGGCTTGGCGGACTTCAGGCATGGCAGGCCTCCTCTGCGTCGGCCTGGACATGGTCGATCCATATGGTTGACTTAGTCAACTATATGGCGGAATCGGATGTTTTTGGGCCGGTGCGCGGAGCGTTGGATGCCCGGCCTGCACCGGGACGACGTCACTCGGGTCACGCGCTCAGAACAACAGGTTGACCATCGCCACCACGATCACCGTGTAGACCAGCGCCAGCGGCGCCCCGACGCGCCACATTTCCTTTGCGGTGTAGTTGGCCGGTCCGGTGATCATCGACATCACGGGATTAGATGCGGTCATGAAATTGTTCGAAGCCGACAGCGCCACGATCAGCGCGAACGCGGTCGGATTGCCGTTCGCCGCGAGCGCCAGGTTGATCGCCATCGGTACCATGACGATGGTCGCGCCGATGTGGCTGATGACCAGCGAGAACAGCGTCGTCAGGATCGCGATCGCAAGTTCGAGCAGCCAGACCGGGATGCCCTCCGGCAACTGGTCGAGGGTGTGTGCAGCGATCCATGCCGCCGCGCCGCTGCTGTCCATCGCCCAGCCGAGCGGGATCAGGCAGGCCATCAGGAACACCGTCTTCCAGTTGATCGCCGCGTAGGCCTCGTCCATCTTCAGCACGCCGGTGATCAGCATGCCGGCGACGCCGGTCATCAGCGCGATCGAGGTCGGCACCCGCGACGACAGCGCCACCAGCATCGTGATCGCGAAGATGATCATCGCGACCTTGAACTTGTGCGGGCGCTGCTCGCCCTTCGGGTAATCGGTCACCACCACGAAGTCGCGGTTGCTCGCGGCCTGCGCCAGATCCTGCCAGATGCTGTGCAGCACCAGCATGTCGCCGGCGCGCAGCGGCAGGTTGCGTACGTTCTCGCGCAGCACGTCCTTGTCGCGGTTCACGGCGAGCAGGCTGATGTTGTGCTGCTTGCGCAACTGCACATCGGCCGAGGTCTTGCCGATGAAGCTCGAGGTCGGTGGCACCACCGCCTCGGAGATGCCGGCGCGGCTGGGATTGAACAGGTCGCCGAACTCGCGCAGGCGCGTGCTCATGCGCAGGAATTGGTTTTGCGCAAAATCGGCGACCTGCGCACGCGCGCCCATGGCGCCGAGCACGCTGCCGACCCAGATGCGCGCATCGGCCGGCGGCGCCAGGCGCGACTCGTTGCCGGTCTTGAGGGCGAGCAGCAACGGCGCCCCATGCACGGCCTCGGCTTCGCCCAGCGACATGCCGACCAGCGGGCTATCGGCGCTGACGGTGAGCTCGAACACGTCGCCGTCGATGCCGTACGACTTGGCGAAATAGCTCTCGGTGCGCGCCGGCGTCACGCCCTTGTCGGCGAGGTCGTCCTCGCGCAGCAGCTTGTCGCCGAAGAACTGGAAATACAGCAGGCCGGCGCCGAGCAGCACCAGGCCGATCGGCAGCGGCGCGAACATGCGTAGCGGCTCGAGCGTCGCGACGCCGGAGGGCAGGTTGGCGTTGGCGGCGACCAGCAGGTCGTTGAGCAGGATCAGCGGCGAGTTGCCGACCATCGTCAGCGCGCCGCCCATCACGATGGCGGCGGCGATCGGCATCAGCAGGCGCGACATCGAAAGGCCCGTGCGCGAGGACAGGCGCGAGGCCACCGGCAGGTACAGCGCCATGACCGACGGGTTCTGCATGAAAGACGAGTTGAGCCCGGCCACGGCCGTGGTCAGCAGCAGCAGGCGTTGTTCGACGCCGTGCGCGCGCCGCAGCAGCCAGGCGGCGAGCCGGTTGAGCGCGCCGGTGCGGTCCAGTCCGGTGCCGAGGATCATCGTCGCGATGACGCTGATGACCGCGTTGCCGGAGAAGCCGTTGAACAGGTCCTCGGAGGCGACCAGGCCGGTCAGTCCGAGCAGCACCAGCACCACCAGCGCGACCAGGTCGGCGCGCACGCGCTCGAACAGGAACATCACCATCGTCAGCGACACCAGCCCGAGGACGAGCTTCATGTCGTTGGTGAGGATGAGTGCGTTATCCATGCTTGCCGGTCAGCGCCTCACGTCGTAGAGCAGATCCCAGACACCATGGCCCAGGCGCTGGCCACGGCTTTCGAAATGCGTCTGCGGGCGCCATTCGGGCCGCGGCACGTGGCCGCGCAGACCGGCGCGATTGCGCAGGCCCGGCGTCGCATCGAGCACGTCCCACATCTGCTCGGCATAGTCCTGCCAATCGGTGGCGAGGTGCAAGCGGCCGCCGTCGCGCAGGCGGCTCACCAGCAGCCGCGCGAACTCCGGCTGCAGCAGGCGCCGCTTGTGGTGGCGCTTCTTGTGCCAGGGATCGGGGAAGTAGATGCGGATTTCATCAAGCCCGCCCTCATCAAGCCCGCCCTCATCGAGAGTGGCTGGAGCGATATCGCGCGTGAGCACTTCGACGGCATCGTGGTGGTAGACGCGGACGTTGCGGCTGCCGTCCTCTGCGAGAGCGTTCAACAGGCGGCCGACACCGGGCGCATGCACCTCGATGCCGATGTAGTCGCGTGCCGGATCATGCGCGGCGGCGTAGCGGAGTGCCTCGCCGTTGCCGAAGCCGATCTCGAGCACGCGCGGCGCGCTGCGCCCGAATGTGGCATCGAAATCGCGCGGCTGGCCTTCGGCCGCGATGCAATCCAGGCCGTACTGCGGCCACTGCAGGTCGAAAGCGCGTTGCTGCGCCTCGCTGAAACGGCCCTGCCGCAACACGAAGCTGCGGATCGCGCGGCGCCCGGGTTCGGAGGTGTAAGGCTTGCGTTCGAGCCGATCGCGGGCGGATGCGGCGGGTTCGTCTTCCTGGTCGGAGGCCGATGGTGTCGCATTGTCCTTGCGATCGGCCATCAGCCGGGCACCGTGTTTTTTTTCGTCGGCCATCAGCCGACTAGGCCATCGACCGGCGACGATGCCGACGCATAGCGCTTGCGCGGGATGCGGCCGGCGAGGAACGCATGCCGGCCGGCCTCGACCGCCAGCTTCATCGCACGCGCCATGCGCACGGGATCCTTCGCGCCGGCGATCGCGGTGTTCATGAGCACGCCGTGGCAGCCGAGTTCCATCGCGATCGCGGCATCGGACGCGGTGCCGACGCCGGCGTCGACGATGATCGGCACCTTCGCGTTCTCGACGATCTCGATCAGGTTCCAGCGGTTCTGGATGCCGAGCCCGGAACCGATCGGCGCGGCCAGCGGCATCACCGCGACGCAGCCGATTTCTTCGAGGCGTTTGGCCAGGATCGGGTCGTCGCTGGTGTAGACCATGACCTCGAAGCCCTCGGCGACGAGTTGCTCGGCCGCCTTCAGGGTCTGCACGACGTCGGGGAACAGGGTCTTCTGGTCGCCGAGCACTTCCAGCTTGGTCAGCGCATGGCCATCGAGCAGTTCGCGCGCGAGGCGGCAGGTGCGCACGGCGTCCTCGGCGGTGTAGCAGCCGGCCGTGTTCGGCAGGATCGTGTAGCGATCGGGCGGCAGCACGTCGAGCAGGTTCGGTTCGCCCGGGTTCTGGCCGATATTGGTACGACGAATCGCGACGGTGACGATCTGGGCGCCGGCGGCCTCGGTGGCGGAACGGGTTTCGTCGAGGTCCTTGAACTTGCCGGTACCGGTCAGCAAGCGGGAGGAGTAGGACTTGCCGGCGATGACCAAGGCGTCATCGTATGCGGGAGAGGAGGTCATCGCAGGATTATCGCACCGACGCCTTGTCGATCACGCGCTGCGCGGAGAGGAGATTGCCCGGCTGTTGCCCGTCGCTTCATGTGCGCGGGCCTTGTCGAAGGCACCGCATTACCCGGCGCTCAACCGCCACCGAGCGCGTGCACGATCTCGACGCGATCGTCCGTTTCGAGTTTCCGTTGCGCATGCTGGCCACGCGGCACGATGCTGCCATTGATCTCGACTGCGACGCGACGCCCGGCCAGGCCTTGCGCGTCGAGCAGACTGGCGATGGTGCAACCATCGGGAAGCGACATGCAGTCGCCATTGAGCAGGATGTCCATGCCGGCATTGTCGCGCGCCGGATGAATGCGTGCAGCCGGCTGCGATCCGCCCGCCGAAGGGAACGGCGCGGATGGGAGGGCCCTTCGGCAGGGTTGAGCAGGGACGGGCTTCGTGAAACGATGCGGCGCCATCCGCTGGCGTATCCATCGATGGATCGATTTCCTCAGGAGAGAGAAAGATGACGTTGTCCGTTTACCCGGCCCGCACGCTCCTCGCCGCAGCGCTGGCTCTCGCCGCCGCCCCGGCGCTGGCGCAGACCTATTCGCAGACGGTGTTCATCGGCGACAGCCTGACCGACGCCGGTTACTTCCGGCCGCTGCTGCCACCTAGCGCGCAGCCGGTGATCGGCCAGTTCACCACCAATCCCGGGTTCGTCTGGTCGCAGTACCTGGCCGATTTCTACGGCACCAGCGCCGCGCCGAACGGCAACGGCCAGGGCGGCCCCAACTATGCCGCCGGCGGCGCGCGCGTCGGCGTCGACGTGGTCGGGCCGCTCGGCTTCATTCCTTCGCTGGTCACGCAGACCAACACCTACCTGGCGGCCAACGGCGGGCGCGCCGACCCGAATGCGCTGTACACCGTCTGGGGCGGCGCCAACGACCTGTTCGCGGTCGCGGCCGATCCGAGCCAGGCGCAAGCGATCATCGGCGGTGCGGTGACCGCGCAGATCGGCATCGTCGGAACGCTGCAGGCAGCCGGCGCGCGCTATGTCATCGTGCCGACGATTCCCGACATCGGCGTCACGCCCTCGTCCCTGGCGGGCGACCCGGCCGGCCAGGCGCAGGGCACCGCGCTGGCGACGGCCTACAACACGGCGTTGTTCGGCGGACTCGCCTCGGCGGGGTTGAGCGTGATCCCGCTGGATACCTTCCACTTCCTGCAGGAAGTGGTGGCCAACCCGGCTCAGTACGGCTTCAGCAACGTCACCGGGACGGCCTGCCTGCCGCCGGGATCGTCGTCGCTGACCTGCAGCCCGGCCGCCTGGGCGAGCCCGGATGCCCCCAACACCTACCTGTTCGCCGACGGCGTGCACCCGACCAGCGGTGCGCACAGGATCGTCGCCGACCTCGCCGTGTCGGCCCTCGAAGGGCCACGCCTGATCGCCGTGCTGCCGCACTCGGCGGCGATGGTCGGCCGCGCCCGCGCTGATCGCATCGGCGCGCATATCGCCGGCAAGCCCGACAGCGATGGCACACGCTGGTGGGCCGATGCGCGCGGCGATTTCCAGCGTTACGGCGATGGCGACGAGTACGACGGCGTCGGCCCGGCACTGACGGGCGGCGTCGACTGGACCAGCGGCAACCTCGTCTTCGGCGCCTTCGGTGGTTATGGCCGCCAGTTCACCCATTTCGGACAGCGCCGCGGCGATTTCGAGCAGCTCGACGCCACGCTCGGCGGGTTCGCGGGTTGGTACGGCGACAACGCCTGGGTCAACGGCCAGGCCAGCTACACCCAGCTCAGCTACGACATCGATCGCGAGGTCTGGCTCGGCCCGGCCAAGCGCAGCCACACCGGCTCGCCGGACGGCAGCAACATCAGCGTCGCGCTGAATGCGGGCTGGGACTTCGAGCACGGCGCGCTGACGCACGGCCCGGTGATCGGCGTGCTGTCGCAGCAGATCGAGATCGACGGTTATTCCGAAAGCCAACCGGCGCTCTCGACGTCGCTGGCCTATCCCGAACAGGAGTTCGACTCGCTGATCGGCAACGCCGGCTGGCAGGCGAGCTATGCCATCAACGCCCACCTCAAGCCCTACGCCAGGCTGACCTACGATCGCGAATTCGAGGACGCCGCCGAGCAGGCCTTCGCACGCTCCCAGTCGCTGCCGGGCACGCTGCCCTACGCCGTCCCGGGCCTGGAGTACGACGACAGCTACGGCACGCTGACCTTCGGCGCTCAGACGCAGCTGTTCGGGCTCGACGCCAACATGGGTTCCGCGGTCACGGTCGGGCAGAAGGGCGGTAATCACGCCACGGTGTTCGCCACTGTCGGCAGGGGCTTCTGAGGCCCGGCGCACGTCCCGGAAGCGCGTTGCCAACAGCCGCTGGCCGCGCATAGACTTCGGCGACAAGCGGGTGTAGTTCAATGGTAGAACTGCAGCTTCCCAAGCTGCTAGCGTGGGTTCGATTCCCATCACCCGCTCCACGATCCACGTACGGCGCCCCGCATCCCGGGGCGCCGTTCTTGCTGGAGCGGCCCAGGCCAGTCCTCTTGATACTGTCTGTAATCGCAGCAGGAAAATGATCCGATGATCGTGCTGGGCTGGCGGGAGTGGGTGGCGTTGCCGGGGCTGGGCATCGATCGCGTGCGCGCCAAGATCGATACCGGTGCGCGCAGTTCGGCCCTGCATGTCGACGCGCATTGGCGCTTCGTCGAACAGGGCCTGCCGTGGGTCGGGTTCCGCCTGACGCCGTCCAAGGTGCAGCAGCGCGTGATCGAGGCCGCCGCGCCGATCTTCGATGAACGCGACGTGCTCGATTCCGGCGGCCACCGCACGCGGCGGATCTTCCTGCGCTCGACCATGCGGCTGGCGGGCAGCGCCAGGGAGATTGAAATCAACCTGACCGATCGCGGCGGCATGCTGTTCCCGATGCTGCTCGGTCGCACCGCGTTGGCCGGTACGTTCACAGTCGATCCCGCACAGTCATCGCTGCATGGCAAACCGCCGCGCAGCCTCTCCTCGTCGGCCTGAGTGGCCGTTCTTCGAGACCAGACACATGAATTCGGACGCATGAAGCTCGCCATCCTCTCGCGCAACAGCAAGCTGTATTCGACGCGGCGTCTGGTCGAAGCCGCGCGCGAGCGTCACCACAGCGTGCGCGTGCTCGATCCGTTGCGTTGCTACATGCGCATCAGCACCGATGGCTTCGACATGCATTACAAGGGCCGCCCGATCTCCGGCTACACCGCGGTGATCCCGCGCATCGGTGCATCGATCACACGTTACGGCTCGGCCGTGCTGCATCAGTTCCAGCTGATGGGCAGCTACACACCCAATCCTTCGGCCGCGATCGCACGCGCGCGCGACAAGCTGCGCTGCCACCAGTTGCTGGCCGCGCAGGGCATCGGACTGCCGGCGACGGTGTTCGGCGACAACCCGGACGACACCGTCGACCTGCTGTCGATGCTCGGCCCGCCGCCGCATGTCATCAAGCTCAACGAAGGCACGCAGGGCGCGGGCGTGATGCTGACCGAAAAGCCATCGGCCTCGCGCAGCGTGATCGAGACGCTGCGTGGCCTGTACGCCAATTTCCTGGTGCAGGAATTCATCGAGGAGGCCAAAGGCGCGGACCTGCGTTGTTTCGTGGTCGGCGGCAGCGTCGTCGCGGCGATGCGGCGGCAGGCGCCGAAGGGCGATTTCCGCTCCAACCAGCACCGCGGCGGCAGCGCCAAGCCCATCATTCCGA
>JACMKK010000523.1 GCA_014380115.1 Luteimonas sp.
CCTCGCGCGACGCCTGGCTGGCGTTGGCGCGACGCACGGTCACCGCGATGCTTGCGCAAGCACAGGCGCAGGCGCGCATCGAGTCGCTGCAGAAATCAGAACGCCTGCAGCAGGCGCTTTACGAGATCGCCGAACTCGCCGGCTCCGGCCTGGAGATGTCGGAGATGCTGGGCCGTATCCACGGCGTCGTCGGCAGCCTGATGTCGGCGGCGAACTTCTACATCGTGCTGTACGACGATGCCACCGAGACCGTGCGCTTCCTTTACTTCGCCGACCAGCGCGATCCCTACGTGGCCGAGCCCGATGTCGAGATTCCGGTCAACGGCATGCCCAACAGCCTCACCGTGGCCCTGCTGCGGCACGGCCAGCCGCTGCTCGGTCCGTCCTCGCGCATCCGTCGTCAGCTTGGCGTGCAGCGCGACATCGCGCACGGACCCGACAGCGCCGACTGGCTCGGCGTACCGATGCGTCGCGGCGACCGCGTCAGCGGTGCGATTGTCGTGCAGAGCTACGACCACCCCGCGCGATACACGCACGAGGATCGCGCGCTGCTCGAGTATGTGGCCCAGCACATCCTGACCACGCTGGATCGCAAGCACGCGCGCGTCGAACTCGAGCGACGCGTCGACGAGCGCACCCGTGAGCTGCAGGAGGCCAACCAGATCCTGCAGGCGGAAATCGTCGAACGCCAGCGCGCCGAGAAGCTGCAGCGTGCGCTGTTTCGTATCAGCGAGCTGTCGGCGACGTCGGGCAGCCTCGAGCGTTTCTACGCCGATGTGCACTCGATCGTCGGCGAGCTGCTGTATGCGAGAAATTTCTACATCGCCCTGCTGTCGGCCGACGGCGAGCAGATCGAGTTCCCGTACTCGGTCGACGAACGCGACCGCATGCGTCCTCCACGCACGATCGCGAAGGGATTGACCGAGTTCGTGATCAGTACCGGCCAGGCGCTGCTCGCCGACCGTGCGACCATCGCCGAGCTCGAGGCTACCGGCACCGTGCGTAGCATGGGAACGCAGGCTCACTGCTGGCTCGGCGTGCCGTTGTCGCGCGACGATACCGTCGTGGGCGCGATCGCGGTGCAGAGCTACACGTCCGACATCAGCTTCTCGCAGCGCGACCAGGAATTGCTGACGTTCGTCGCCCACCACATCGACAGCGGCCTGGCGCGCAAGCGCGCGCAGGAGCACCTGATGGTCGCGCATGCCGAACTCGAATCGCGCGTCGAAGCGCGCACACGTGAACTGGCGAGCACCAACCGCGAACTACGCGCCCAGATCGGCGAGCGGTTGCGCGCCGAACAGAAGCTCACCCACCAGGCGATGCACGACGAACTGACCGGGCTGCCGAACCGCACCCATCTGCTGGAGCGCATGGATGCCGCGATCGAGCGCATGCACGAGGCCGACGCCTTGCCGTTCGCAGTGCTGTTCCTCGACTTGGACCGTTTCAAGCTGGTCAACGACAGCGTCGGCCATGCCTCCGGCGACGAGATGCTGGTCGAGTCTGGCAGGCGCATCGCGCGCGTGCTCGAGGGCAGCGACGTGGTCGCGCGCCTGGGCGGCGACGAATTCGCGATCCTCGCCGAGAACATCGCCGATACCTCAGCGGCAGAAGCCGTCGCATCGCGCGTCCTTGAAGTGCTCGGCCAGCCGATGTGGATCGCGGGCCGCGAGCTGTTCCCATCGGCCAGCATCGGCATCGCCTTGTGGCAACCGCGCTATCGCCGCGGCGAGGACATGCTGCGCGACGCCGATGCGGCGATGTACCGCGCCAAGGCGCGTGGCCGCGATCGCAGCGCACTGTTCGACGAAGCCATGCGTGCCGAGGCGCTGCGCCTGCTGGACCTCGAGGCCGACTTGCGGCGCGCCATCCTCAACGATGCTTTCGAACCCTACTTTCAGCCCATCGTGCAACTGGCCGACGGTGCGGTGCAGGGGCACGAGGCGTTGTTGCGCTGGAACCACGAGCAACGCGGCGCGCTGCGACCCGCGGACTTCATCGGTGTCGGCGAGGACAGCGGGTTGATCGAGCAGGTCGACTGGCTGATGTACCGGCGCGTGTTCCTGTGGATGCGCGATCACCGCGAAGGCTACGTGTCGATCAACGTCTCGCCGCGGCATTTCCGCTCCGATGATTTCGCGGAACGACTGCTGCGTATGCTCGCCGATGCGGAGGCCGATCCCAAGCGGCTGCGCATCGAAATCACGGAGGTCGCGCTGCTCGACGACGCGCCGCGCGCATTGCGCATGCTCAGCATCCTGCAGCGCCAGGGCGAGCATGCGCTGCTCGCCGATTTCGGCACGGGATTCTCGGCCTTGTCGTACCTGCACCGTTTGCCGATCACTGCGCTGAAGATCGACCAGAGCTTCGTCGCGGGCCTGGAAGGCGAGACCAGCGCCGAGAGCCTGGCGCTGGTGCGCGCGATCCTGGCGCTGGCGAGCACGCTGGGCATCGACACGATCGGCGAAGGCATCGAGACCGCGGGCCAGCGCGACATCCTGCTGGAACTGGGCTGCCAGTGCGGGCAGGGATATTTCTACGGCCAGCCGCAGCCGGCGGCGTTGCTTGGTGCGGCTGCGGAGCTGGGATCGTAGAGACTCTTGCTCCTCCCCCTGCATTGGCAGGGGAGGGAGTAAGACCCGATCGCTGATCGCTCTAGTCGGCGATGGTCGAGACCTGCGGCTCCGCGCCATCGGTCAATCCGCGCGCCGCTTCTACCAGTTCGATGAACTCCGCACGCTGGTTCCAGCGATCGCTGCCTTTGGCGCTGCGTGCGCTGCTCGCGATCTGCGACCAATTCCAGCGTTCCAGGTGCGTGCCGCCGCGCAGCGCGTCCGCGTAGGCCGCGACCGATGCCGCGAAGCGCATCGACTCGCTGGGTGTCGACTGCAGGGCCGTGTGCAGGATCGGTGTCTCGATCAGCCGGCTGGTGTCCTCGCCAGGACGCTTGTAGCGAAGGCGCAGGTGCGCGATCTCTGCCGATTTCGCAGTCGATTGCGCGGCCTTCGCCGTGCCGTAACGCAACGACGGCAGGCGCTCGGCGCCGCTGCCGGCCGGCGTGATCTCGTATAGCGCCGTCACCTCGTGTCCGGCACCGATGTCGCCGGCGTCGACCTTGTCGTTGGCGAAGTCCTCGCGTGCCAGCAGGCGGTTCTCATAGCCGATCAGGCGGTATTCCGCGACGAGGGCGGGATTGAACTCGATCTGGATCTTGACGTCCCTGGCGATCGTCAGCAGCGTCGACTGCATCTCCTCCACCAGCACCTTGCGTGCTTCCTGCAGCGTGTCGATGTAGGCGTGGTTGCCGTCGCCGACATCGGCCAGCTGCTCGGCCATCGCATCGTTGTAGTTGCCCTGGCCGAAGCCGAGCGTGGTCAACGCGATGCCGTGCTTGCGCTGGTCGCCGACGTAGGTCTCGAGCGAGCCCTGGTCGACGGTGCCGACATTGAAATCGCCGTCGGTGGCGAGGATCACGCGGTTGACGCCGTCCTTGACGTAGGCCTGCTTCGCCATCGCGTAGGCCAGACGGATGCCGTCACCGCCGTTGGTGCTGCCGCCGGCCTGCAGGCGGTCGAGCGCGGCGAGGATCTCGTCGTGGTGGTCGCCGGGCGTCGGCGGCAGCACCAGGCCGGCCGAGCCGGCATAGACCACGATCGAAACGCGGTCCTGCGCGCGCAGCTGCGTGGTGAGTTCGCCGAAGGCCTGCTTCAGCAGCGGCAGTTTGTCGGGCGATTCCATCGAGCCGGAGGTATCGATCAGAAAGACCAGGTTCGCCGGCGGCAGTTGCGCCTTGGGCACGTCGTAGCCCTTGATGCCGATCATCAGCAGCTGGCGTTTGCCGTTCCACGGCGCCGGCGCGAGTTCGGTGGTGGTGCGGAACGGTGTCGCCAGCGAGGCCGGCGCCGGATGGCCGTAGTCGAAGTAGTTGATCAGTTCTTCGGCGCGCACCGCGTCGGCCGGGGGGCGCACGCCTTCGCGCAGCATGCGCCGTACGTTGGCATAGCTGCCGGTGTCGACGTCGATGGAAAACGTGGAGACCGGTTGCTCGCTCGCGCGCTGCACCGGGTTGTCGTTGCGCTCGGCGTATTTCTCGGTGTTGGCGGGCTGGAAGTAAGCGGGCGGCGGAGGCGTTGTCGGTGCCGGGGCGACCAGCGCCAATGGTGCGTTGTAGCCTGCCATGCGACTGCCGGTGACCTCGACCCGATCACGCGAAGTGGAGGCATCCTGCCGCGACTTGGCTTGCTTGCGTGCCGCGCGCGCTTCACTTGCCTGGGCAGGTGAAGCTTCGGCGTCGATCTCGGCGGGTGCCAGGCGACGAGCGTCGGTGGCTGGGCTGGAGGCTTCGGTTGCGTTGCCAATGGTGGTTGCCGCTGCCGCGTCCTCACTCGGCGTGGTGCTTTGGCAGGCTGACAGGGCGATGGCGCTGAGCAGGGCGGTGGCGAGTGCGTGGCGTTGCATGGGGCGTCTCCCTCGGTGGTTGCGAGGGTGAACGCGCGGTTTTCGCGAGTGGGGTTAAAACGCGAGCGCGGGCGCCGCGTTTCTTCTCCCCGCTTGCGGGGAGAAGATGCCCGAAGGGCAGATGAGGGGTGTGACGGAGCCAAGCGACTGGCAGGGACGATGCGGTGTCGAGTGCGGAAAAACCGGGCGGAATACCGCACTCCACGCAAGTCCATCAGGATATGCACCGGCTCCGGCGCGCCCCTCACCCGCCCTGCGGGCACCCTCTCCCCGCAGGCGGGGAGAGGGAACACGAAGCCGTCCCGTTGATCGGCGTGTCCGCTCGATCTAGAACTTGTAGTCCAGCCTCGCGTAGTAGTAACCGCCATTGATGCCGAACGGCAGCGTCTCCCAGCCATACACGAAGCCGAGTTGCGGGAACGGTGCTGCGTTGTTCGGATCCCACTTGTCCGGGTAGGTATCGAGCAGGTTGTTGGCGCCGATCGACACGCGCAGGTTGTCGGTGACGTCGTAAGCGATCGCGGCATCGAAGATGGTCTGGCCATCCCAGGTCTGCTTGAAGCCGGGCGTGAAGCCTTCGCCGGAGACCGAGCCGTAATAGTTCGCGCGCAGCGTCCAGTCCCAGTCGCCGATGCTGTAGATGCCCTGCAAAACATGGTGCGAGCCGGGCTGGCCTTCCTCGATCAGGGTCACCTGGCTGTTGTCGAACAGTTGCGCCGGCGACAGGATCGCCGATTGCGAGCGACGATCGGTGACCTCGGTCTCGTTCCAGTGCAGCAGTGCGGTCAAGTCGAGCGTGCCGCCGGCGGCCTCGGTGGTGTACTCAGCGACGACGTCGATGCCGGTGGTGCGCGTGTCGATGGCGTTGGTGAAGAACTGCGCCTGGGCCACGCCGAATGGCGCCAGGATCGCACGGATCGGGCAGTTGCTGTTGCTCGCGTCGCACGGCAAGCCATTGGTGCCCACGCTCTCCGGCGCGATGTTGCTGGAGAAGATGATGCGGTCGTCGATGTCGATGCGGAACACGTCCACCGTCAGGCTGAATTGCTCGCTCGGGCGCCAGACCATGCCCAGCGTCGCGCTGACCGATTCCTCTTCCTTGAGCGGTTCGATGCCGAACGCACGCGTGACGTCGCTGTTCTGCCTGGCGGTCAGCGTGTCGGCGAGTACGCCGGTGTTCGGATCGATGTTCGTCGAGCGCTGGCTGTAGAACAGCTGCTGCACGCCAGGCGCGCGGAAGCCGGTGGAGACCGTGCCGCGCAACGCGAACTCGTCGGTGAAGTCGAAGCGCGCCGACAACTTGCCGGTGGTGGTGTTGCCGAAGTCGGAATAGTCCTCGAACCGCACCGCGGCGCCGAGCAGGAACTGCTCGGTCATCTGCGACTCGGCATCGACGTAGAACGCGTAGTTGTGACGGCCGTCGTCGACCGCTTCGGTCGGCGAGAAACCGGGGAAGCCCTGGATGCCGGGAGCGGCGAAGCCGCCGTTCTGGTCGAAGATCGGAATCGCGGGATTGTTGGTGCGTCCGTAGGTATATGACACCGGGTCGCCGGCCTCGATCGCGTAGTTGTCTTCGCGATACTCGAAGCCGGTGGCCAGGCTCAGCGGTTCGCTGCCGACGCCCCAGTCGACGCTGCCGCGGAAATCCAGGTTGAAGGTGGTCTGGTCGAATTCCAGCGTGCCGGTATCGGCCGAAGTCGGCGACTGCGCGTAGATCGGGCCGAGCGGAACGGCGGGATCGAGAGGCTCGTACCACCAGCTCACGTTGACCGAGTTGCGCTCGTGGAAACCAAACTTGCTGCGGCCGTGGTTGATCGACACGTCCCAGTCCCAGCTCTCACCGAGCGGCGCGCGATAGCCGACCGCGAGCGAGCCGTCCTCGACCGTGGTGATGATGTTGGGCAGGAAGCCGTTGGGATACAGCTCGGGCACGGTGCGGCCATCGCCCGCGCTGCGGAAGAAGCCGGAGGAATCGCCTTCGCGTTTCGACACGCCGCCGAACCAGTACAGTTCACCGGCGCCGACCGGCAGGCCGCCGTTGAGCCAGAGGTAGGCGTCCTTGGCGTCGGCATCGCCGATACGCTGCGTCACGCGCGGCGGATCCACGCGCAGGCTGTCCGGCCCGGCCCGGTTGGTTTCTTCGCGATCGCGATATTCGACGCTGAGGTTGAGGAAGCCCTCGTCGCCGAGCTTGAAGCCGGTATTGAGGCCGCCGTGCAGCACCTGGCCGTCGCCCTCGTAAGTCTCCCCAGCCTCGAACGAAATTCGCGTTTCGTCGGTCTGGCGCCGCAGCACGATGTTGATCACACCGGCCAGCGCGTCAGAGCCGTATTGCGCGGCCGCACCATCACGCAGGACTTCGATGCGTTCGATGGCCGAGATCGGAATCGCGTTGATATCGGTACCGGCGGAACCGCGTGCGATCGTCTGCTGCACGTTGACCAGCGCCTGCTGGTGGCGGCGCTTGCCGTTGACCAGGACCAGGACCTGGTCCGGGCCGAGCGAGCGCAGGGTTGCCGGGCGCAGGATGTCGGTACCGTCGCTGATGGTGGTGCGGGAGAAATTGAAGCTGGGTTCGAGCATCTGCAGGATCTGGCCGATTTCCTGCGCGCCGGTGCGTTCGAGCTGCTCGCGGTTGATCACGTCGACCGGTGCCGCGGTCTCGGCGGCAGTGCGGCCACGGGCGCGCGAGCCGAGCACCTGGATGGAATCGAGGGTGGTCGCCTCGTCTTCCGTCGTCTCGCCCGGCTCGGCCGCCGGCTCTTGCGCTTGCGCGGGAAGCGCCAGACAGAGGGCGAAGGCCAGGGGTGCGATGGCAGGAATACGGCGGCGAGCCTGCCTTTGCAGGCAGTCAGCTTGGTGGCGCATGGTGGTTCTCTCCCTAACCTAAAGTAAGCAAAATCGACCCCCCGAAGAGCGGGCGGCACCTTCCCCCTGTTGGGCGATCTGTGACACTCGTGTGACCGCCGTGGAATGGTTTTAGCATTGCGGTCACCGCAATGTGAAGCAGAAAGTGACCGCCGGCACTAATCTGGAACGGTGTACCGGCGCATTCGCGCAGAAACCGTTTTCATCAACCGATTCATCGGGAGGCCGCATGGGCAAGCAGGCATTCGAGGCATCACTCGCCGAAGGCGGAAGGCACCACGGCCTTGCGCGCATGGCCGGGGAATGGGCGGGCACGTACAAGCTATGGTTCGAGCCCGACAAGCTGGCCGGCGAATCGACGCAGCGCGGCAGCATTCGCAGCATCGCCGGCGGCCGTTTCCTGCTGCATGAATACGAAGGCAGCTTCGATGGCGAGCCGTTCTCCGGCGCCGCGATCCTCGGCCATCACATCGACGAAGGTACGTGGGAATCGGCCTGGGTCGACAGCTTCCATACCGGCACGGCGATCATGTTTTCCGCGGGCCCATCGGCAGACCAGTGTTTCTCCGCGCTCGGCAGCTACGGCGACGGTCAGGGCGGACCGCGCTGGGGCTGGCGCACCGAGGTCGAGCAGCCCGACGCCGACACGCTGGTCATCACCATGTTCAATATCACGCCGGACGGCGACGAGGCGAAGGCTGTCGAGACCCGGTACGCGCGCGTGCGCTGAAGATTCTTGCCCCCTTTGCAAAAGGGGGCAGGCGACCGCGCGGCGGGCGACGGGGGATTTGCTTTTGCCTTTGGGGTTGATGTCTTCCTGATCGCAACAGCCACGGCAAGAGCAAATCCCCCGTAAGCCCCCTTTTTCAAAGGGGGCAAAGCAAAGGCTCGCGGTTCCCGAAGCCTCGTGCCCTTGCAATCAGCCGGCGTCGCCAGATGTTGCCCCCTTTGAAAATGGGGGCGGGCGCCCGCGCAGCGGGCGACGGGGGATTTGCTTTTGACTTTGCGTTGTTCTTTCTTGACTGCGACAATCAACGGCAAGAGCAAATACCCCAAGGCCCCTTTTTAAAGGGGGCAAAGCACAGGCCCACGTCATGAAGATACGTGCGCCTGGGATCAGTCGCGGATCACCAGCAGCTGCTGCTCCGTCATGTCCTCGATCGCGTAGCGCACGCCTTCGCGCCCCACTCCCGATTGCCTGACCCCGCCATACGGCATGTTGTCGGCGCGGAAGCTCGGTACGTCGCCGACGATCACCCCACCCACGTCCAGCACGTCCCACGCACGCAGGGCATGATCCAGCCGGCCGGTGAACACGCCCGCCTGCAATCCGAAATCGCTGTCGTTGACGCGCGCCAGCACGCGCTCGTAATCGTCGAAGCATTCAAGGCACGCAACGGGCCCGAAGGCCTCCTTGCGATACAGATCGCTCTCGCGCGGC
>JACMKK010000524.1 GCA_014380115.1 Luteimonas sp.
CGCGCCAGCGGCATTGCCGAACACGCGCAGGTCGGCGATGGCCAGGTGCGCGGCGCCGACATGGCCGTGCACGTAGCGGATCCAGCGCGTGCGCACCGGCGCATCGAGCGGGACATAGGCATTGGCGCGATCGCGACGGTCGTCGGCGCGCGAGCCGACGTCGGCCAGGGGCTGCCAGTTGCGGCCGTCGACGGAATGCTCCAGCTTGAACGCCGTGTAGATGTCCGGCGCGTCGCCGAAGCGTCCGGCCTTGTAGTCGGCGTAGTTCACCTGCACCGCGCGCACGGTTTTCACGCCACCGAGGTCGAGCGCCAGCGTCTCGCCCGGCGCATTGCGCGCGGCGACCCAGAACGTGCGCGGGTCTTCGTCGGCCGCGCGCGTCGCGGCGAACTCGCCCAGCGTCGACGAAGCGACCGTCGGTTTGCGGTACGACAGCAGCATCCAGCCGGTGAACAGCGACTCGGGATCGTCCACCGGACCGTCCGGCATCCAGTGCGGAAAATCGCCGAAGCGCGAGGACACGCTCATCTGGCCGTCGTCGGCGAACTTCGCCGGGAACATCGCGATGCGGCGCTCGAACCTCCAGTTGTAGCCGATCCAGGGCGTGCCGGTGTTCCACCAGTTGCCGTATACATCCTGGAAGGTCGATCCATGGCCTGCGCCTGTTACGAACCCGCCGGGCTTGTACGCCACCGGGTTGTAGGGCGCATAGGTGAACGGCCCGAGCGGGCTGTCGGCGACGTAGGTGCCGTTCGCATAGACGTTGTACTCGGTGCCCGGCGCGCCGTATTGCAGGTAATAGCGCCCGCGCACCTTGGTCATCCACGCGCCTTCGAGGTAGACCGGATGGTTTTCGGCGGTATGGTCCTGGCCGAAACGTTCCCAGCCGTGCTTGGCAGGATCGAGTGCGAACAGCCCGCGCGGTTTGCCGAGATAGCGAACCGGGGGCTTCAGGTCCATTTCGATCCCGTAGATCGGGAACTCCTCGGACGATCCCCAATACATGTACCAGCGACCGTCGTCGTCCTTGAACAGGTCCGGATCCCAGGGGCCGGGTGGAATCTTGTTCGGGTAGGGATCATCGCCGTTGTGCCACGCAGGCAGCTCGCGATCCTGGCCGGGCGGCACCGCATTCGGCAGCCTCGGCAGCAGCCGCGTCAGGAAATCGAATCGCCCGCTCGCAGGATCCGTGCTGACCATGAGCGGCTGCGGCCCGAAGGCCGAGGGCATCAACAACAGCCGGTCGCCATCGACCGCGACGGCGGGCGCGACGACGCTGCCGAATGGCCAGCGACTCGGTGTCACGAAGCGCCAATCGACGAGGTCGGTCGAGCGCCAATAGCCGTCGGCCAGGGTCTGGAACAGGTAATAGGCATCGCCGTGCCGCACGATCACCGGATCGGCACCGGTGCGATAGGAAATGCCTTCGTTGAGTTGCTCGAAGTTGTAGCGATAGTCGACGTCGAGCGGGTTGGCGTAGCTGCGGCGCGCCGGCTTCGCCTTCGGCGCAACTGCGGCAGGTGTTGCGTCCGCGGGCTTGGCTGCCTCGCGGTCATCAGGCTTGCATGAAGCGCCGGCGGCGAGAACAACCAGCATGGCGACGGACGACTTGATGACATGACGTGGCGGCATGGCGATGCTCTTGTAGTGTCGCGCCGAATCCTAGCGCGACCAGACGGCAGCGACGCGCCCTACACGTTACGCAAACGCTGAAGTGAGGCGCGGCGCCATCGGATCGAAGCGCGCGCCACGCGCACAAGGCTTAGCGCGCCACAGGTGATTCACGCGCGTAGCGCACGCGACGCTGCGGTGATGCGTTACATGCGCCACGGCCAGGCTTGCGATCGGCTGCACACGGATCGGCGTAGAGTCCGGACAGGCCTACACCGGAGCACGCCCATGGCGCACAAGGTCATCTTCAACCTGCCCAGGCGCGAACTCGGCCGCGAGGACATCGAGTTCGTGGTCGAGCAGGACGGCAAGCGTTTCGGCACGCTGCTGGTGTCTAAGGGCGCGATCGAGTGGCGGCCGACCAACAAGGTCTATCGCCGCAAGCTCAACTGGACGCGCTTCGACCAGCTGATGCGCGAGAGCGGTCGGCCGGTCTAGCCGGTCGTTGCGGCGCCCGCAGCGCCGCGAGATTCATGGATGGTCAGCGCGCCGCCGTCGCCCGTGCGCCGCCTTCCTCTCGTGCCAACTCGCGTGCGACCAGCGGCGCCAGCGCGGTAGTGAAGCGCTTGGCATCGGCGGCACCCAGGTGCGACCACTCCGGCAACAGATAACCCTGCAACTGCGGGTAATCCTCGAAATGGATGCCGGACACGCCGGTGCGCTGCAGCAGCAAGTCCCAGCTGTCCTTGCGCGGCGTCATGCGGTCTTCCTGCGCCTGCCACGGCCCGCTGCTGGGTGGACGTATGAACACCACGCGCACGCCACGCGCGCGCAGTTTGGCCACGGCGGCGGTAACGCGCCCGAGCAACGCCTCCCGCAGTGTCTGTCGCTTCTGCGCGGTGTCCACCGTCGGCTGCGGCAATGCGAGTTGCAGTTCCCAGATGCGGCGCACCAGCGCGAGATAGGCCGGATCGTTCACGACCTTGGGCCACACGTAGGTGTTGCGATCGATCTCCTGCACCGACAGCTTGCGCACGAGGATCCGTCGCGGCAGGCCAGGTCGATCCGGCCATGCTTGCCTGCGCACGACCACAGGCAGCGCGAAATCCGGGTCGTAGAACGCGAACCAGGGTTCGAGAAACTGTCGCGATAGCCAATGACCGCTGCGTTGCGACGGCGACTGCTCGTGGTAGTAGGGCACGACCGACGCGCGCCGCCCGCTCAGGCCGAGGAACAGGCTGGTCGGCGTCGTGTCCATCACCAGGCGGCCGGTGAACTCCGGATCGTCTGCCAGGTCTTCCAGTACCGGCAACGGCGAGGTGCCTTCCAGCGCCAGCTGGATCGGACGCTCGCCGGTCGCGCGTTCCCACTCCGGCAGCTGCACGTCGAACAGCATGCGCGAGCTTCCGATGAGGACGGTCTTGTTGCCTTCACCGGTATTGATGCGGCGGCGCTGTTCGGCCCAGGCGCCATCGCTGTTGCGGTAACCGGGTGCGGCGCCGAACGCACGCCACTGCCATTCCCACGCCGTCATCAGCCCCAGGAACAACACCAGCGCGCCGAGCAGGATCTTTCCCCACGGTTGCGGCGGAATGTCGCGTTCCGGCACCGGCTGTGCGACACCGGGTCGATCGGAGGCGGTGAGCCGCACGAAGCCGGGACGTTCGAAATGGTCCGCGGTCGCAACGCCGCCGTCGCTCGCCAGCGTCATCGGCAACGTCGCGGCCATGTCAGAACTGGAAGTAGATGAAGGCATTGCCTGCTCCCTGTGCCGCAACCAGCGCGAACGCCATCGCACCCAATGCCGCGGCCAGCGGCAGCGGATGCCGCCGCGCGAGCATCGCTTCGAGCGTGCGCGTGCGCATCAGCCAGTGCGCGATCACGATGCCGCCGACGATCAGCGTCACCATCGCCAGGTGCGCGGTGGTCAGGATCGGCGGCGCATCGGCGTTGCCGCCGAACATGCCGCGCAGGACCACCCATGCCTGCCCGAAACCGTGTGCGCGGAAGAACACCCAGGTGATGTTGATCAGCGCATACGTCAGCAGGCCCAGCCCGAACAGCGCCAGCGGTCCCGGCGTGTAGCCCTTGAAGCGCGAACGCAACGCGCGCTCGGCGGCCAGATACAGGCCGTGCAGGCCGCCCCAGACCACGAAGGTCCAGCTCGCGCCGTGCCACAGTCCGCCGAGTAGCATCGTCGCCATCAGCGCGAAATAGGTGCGCGCCTCGCCATGGCGGTTGCCGCCGAGCGGGATGTACAGGTAGTCGCGCAGCCACGCCGACAAGGTGATGTGCCAGCGTCGCCAGAAATCGGAGAAGCCCACCGCCGCATACGGAAAGCGGAAGTTGTCCGGCATCGCGAATCCCAGGCACATCGCCGCGCCGATCGCGGTCGTCGAATAACCGGCGAAGTCGCAGAAGATCTGTCCGCTGAAGGCCAGCGTCCCCATCCACGCATCCAGCGTGCCGGGAATGCGGCCGGGTGCGTCGTAGACGGCCTCCGCGGCCGGTCCCAGAAAACCGTCGGCCAGCACGACTTTCTGGAACAAGCCCAGCACCATCAGCGCCAGGCCGAAATGCAGCTGGCTGCGCGTCGCGCGACGTTCGTGCGCGAACTGCGGCACCAGTTCGGTCGGACGCATGATCGGACCGGCCACCAGGTGCGGGAAGAAGGTCACGAACAACGCGTAGTCGAGGAAGTTGTCTGCAGGCTTGGCGCGGCGCAGGTACACGTCGAGCGTGTAGGACAAGGTGGCGAAGGTATAGAACGAGATGCCCACCGGCAGCACGATGTCGAGCGCCGGAGGCTGGTAGGCCACGCCGAGCGAGGCCATCAGTGTCTGGAAGTTCTCCATCAGGAAGCCGCCGTACTTGAAGTAGCCGAGCATGCCGAGGTTGACCGCCACCGACAGCAGCATCCACGCGCGCCGCGCGCTGGGTTTTTCGGCATCGACGAGCTTCTTCGCCGCCCACCAGTCGACCACGGTCGACACCCACAGCAGGATCACGAACGGCGGGTTCCACGCCGCGTAGAACAGGTAACTGGCAACGAGCAGGTTGACCTTCTTCGTGGTCCAGCGCAGCGGCATCGCATGCAATGCGAGCACCAGTGCGAAGAACACGATGAAGGTGAGCGAGTTGAAGACCATGCCGCTTCCGTGGGTCGGCGGCGCGCGGCCGGACATAGGTAAGAACACCGTTTGCCGCGAAAAACGGACATCCCGACGACGAGCGGCGTGGCATGCGCTTTCGAGACGTTTTTCGGAAACGGTGGAAGCCCGGGCCTGCGCTGCCTGCGGACCCTCAAGGCCGGGTCGGCCACGACTTGTTAGCGTCGGATCACGACATCCCGACGCCGGATTCACCGGACCTATGCAACGCTGCGCTCACCGGCAGTGCAGGTCGGTGCCCGCCACGATGGCCTGTCGGCTTCTCCCGTCCTGGAGACGACGCCATGCGCAGCATCCATCATCCAAGATCCGCCCAGCGCGACGACTACCCGAATCCCTTGTTCCGTGCGATGGCGGCGCACCCGCTCGGCGTCGTCGCTGGTGCGGTGATCGGCGCCGCCGCCGGCTTGCTCGTCGTCTCGTTGTTTGCCGGTGCGACGGCGACCCTGGTCGGCGCCGTGATCGGCGTGCTTGCCGGCGTGACCATCGCCGCGGGCATCGCCGAACGCTCCGACCGGTCGCACCGAAGCGATGACGCCAATCGTCACGACGCCAACGATCGTTACTTCGCCGGCCGTTTCGAACAGGCGCATTACCGCAGGCACGACCAGACCTTCGAGGACTACCGCCCGGCCTACCACTACGGCCTGCATGCGCGCACGCAGCGCGGTGCAGTCATCTGGGACGATGCGCTCGAACGCGAACTGGCGAGCGAATGGCACCTGCATCGCGGCGACTCGAAGCTCGATTGGGACCAGGCGCGGGCCGGCGTGTACGAGGCCTTCAACGCGGAATTCAACGCCAACGCGCCGGTGAACGAGCGCTTCCGCGTCGGCTGAGTCCGCGTCGCCCATCAGGCCGTCGTTTCGCAACTGGCTGAGTGCGATCGATCGCGGACGAGTGACCGCCGGCGGCCCTGCGCCGGCGGTTGGACTTTCGAATGCTACGCCGCCTGCACGATCCGCAACGGATTCTTCCACTCGGCCAGCAACTCCGCCTCGCGCGCCTTCGCTTTGTGCAGATGCGCTTCCTTGACGTGGCCGTAGCCGCGGATGTGTTCCGGGATCGACGCGATCTGCGTGGCGAGATCGACGTTGCCGCCGTCCAGGGTCGGCAGCAGGTCGCCGATCGTCTTCTCGTAATCCGCGATCAGCTGGCGCTCGCCCTTGCGCTCGACGGTGTAGCCGAAGATATCGAGCGCGGTGCCGCGCAGGCCGCGCAGTTTCGCCAGCAGCTTGAACGCGGTGAACACCCACGGGCCGAACTCCTGCTTGAGCAGGCGCCCTTCGGCGTCCTTCTTCGCCAGCAGCGGCGGCGCCAGGTGGAAGTGCAGCTTGTAGTCGCCGTCGAACTGCTGTTCGAGCTTCCGCTTGAAGTCGCCGCTGGTGTACAGGCGCGCGACTTCGTACTCGTCCTTGTAGGCCATCAGCTTGAAGAAGTAACGCGCGACGGCTTCGGACAGGTCGCTGCTACCGGGTGCCTTGGTCTGCTCGGCGGCGCGGACCTTGCTGACCAGGTCGGTGTAGCGACGCGCATAGCCTGCGTTCTGGTAGTCGGTGAGGAAGGTGTTGCGTCGCGCGATCAGTTCGTCGAGCGAGCGCGACAGGCGCGCATCGTCGAGTGGCAGGAAGGCGACGTTGTCGGCGGACGGATGCGCCGGCACGTGGCGCAGCTCGTCCTCGCGACGGGTCGCGCCGAGTGCGTCGGACAGGCCCGACTCGCGGCCTTCCGAAGGACGCGGCGGCAGCAGCGGCAGCACGCGCGGCGTGGTTTCTGCGACGGTGCGCGTGTTACGCACGATGCCGGCGGCTTCGAACACCGCATCGGCATCGACCACCGCCAGGCGGCCCCACGCGAACGCGCTCTTGTTCATCTCGACCGCGGCGCCATTCAATTCCACCGCGCGCATGATCGAGTCGAACGACAGCGGCACGAGCCCCTGCTGCCAGGCATAGCCGAGGATGAAGAGGTTGGAGGCGATCGCGTCGCCCATCAGTGCATTCGCGATCTGCGTCGCGTCGACGAGATGCAGTTTGGAAGCAGACGGGTCGTGCCCGCCCAGCGCGGTGCGTATCGCGGAAACGATGTCGGCGGCCGGAAATTCCATGTCCGGACGCGTCGTGAACGTGCCGGGCATCGCCTCGTAGGTATTGAGCACGACCTGGGTGCGATCGGCACGGATCTTCGACAACGCCCAATAGTCGTTGACCACGACCATGTCGCAGCCGAGCACGAGGTCCGCTTCGCCGGCGGCGATGCGGACGGCGTGGATATCTTCGGGTGATTTGGCGATGCGGATATGCGTGGTCACCGCGCCACCTTTCTGCGCCAATCCTGTCTGGTCGAGCACGCTCGATCCGCGGCCTTCGAGATGGCCGGCCATGCCGAGCAGCGCACCGATCGTGACCACGCCGGTGCCGCCGACGCCGGTGATGAGGATGTTCCAGGGCTGCGCCAGGTCGGAGGCGAACGTCGGCATCGGGATGTCCGCGAGCTTGTCCGCGGCGGACACCCGGCCTTCATTGGGCAGGGTGCCCTTGCGCGGCGCACCACCGTGCACGGTGACGAAACTCGGGCAGAAACCCTCGACGCAGGAGTAGTCCTTGTTGCAGTTGCTCTGATCGATCTCGCGCTTGCGGCCGAACTCGGTTTCCTTCGGCAACACCGAGACGCAGAAGCTCTTCACGCCGCAATCGCCACAGCCTTCGCAGACCAGCGTGTTGACGACCACGCGCTTGGCCGGATCGACGATCTTGCCGCGCTTGCGGCGGCGGCGCTTCTCGGTCGCGCAGACCTGGTCGTAGATCAGCACGCTGGTGCCTTTCACTTCGCGCAGGCGTTTCTGCGTCGCGTCGAGTTCGCGGCGGTCGAGGAATTCGACGCCGGCCGGGAAGATGGACTTGTCGTTCCACTTCTCGATGTCGTCGCTCAGCACCACGATCGTCTGCACGCCTTCGCTGCGCACCTGGTGCGCGATCTGCGGCACCGACAGCGTGCCGTCGACCGGCTGGCCGCCGGTCATCGCGACCGCATCGTTGTAGAGGATTTTGTAGGTGATGTTGACGCCGGTGGCGACCGATTGGCGGATCGCGAGGCTGCCGGAATGGAAGTAGGTGCCGTCGCCGAGGTTCTGGAACACGTGCGGCGTTTGCGTGAACGCCTCCTGCCCCGACCACGTCACGCCTTCGCCGCCCATGTGGGTGAAGGTGTCGGTGTCGCGGTCCATCCACGTCACCATGTAGTGGCAGCCGATGCCGGCCAGCGCGCGCGAGCCTTCCGGCACCTTGGTCGAGGTGTTGTGCGGGCAGCCGCTGCAGTAATGCGGCACGCGCGGGAAGTTCGCGCGCGGCAGCGCGAGCTCGGCTTCCTTCGAGGCGAGGAACTGCAGTTGCTGCTCGATCTGCTCGCTGCGGTGGAATGGCTGCAGGCGCCGCGCGATGACTCTCGCGATACGAGCCGGGGTCAGCTCGTTGGTCGACGGCAGGATCCACTCGCCGCTTTCGTCGTACTTGCCGACGATCGAAGGACGGTGTCCGTCGGAATTGATGCCTTCGAAGTTGTAGAACAATTCCTTCATCTGGCTTTCGATGAAGGCGTGCTTTTCCTCGACCACGAGGATGTCCTGCAGGCCGCGCGCGAAGTCGCGCAGGCCGACCGGCTCCAGCGGCCAGGTCATGCCGACCTTGTAGACGCGGATGCCGATGTCGGCGCAGGCGCGCTCGTCGAGGCCGAGCACTTCCAGCGCCTGCAGCACGTCGAGATAGCTCTTGCCGGTGGTGACGATGCCCAGGCGCGCGTTCGGCGAATCGAGCACGATCCGATCGATGCGGTTGGCGCGGGCGAAGGCCTGCGCCGCTTTCACCGCGTACATGTGCAGGCGCATTTCCTGGTCGAGCGGCGGATCGGGCCAGCGGATGTTGAGGCCGCCGACCGGCATCTCGAAATCCTCCGGCGTGGCGATCTGCAACGCGAACGGATCCACTTCGACCGATGCCGACGATTCCACCGTTTCGGCGATGGTCTTGAAGCCGACCCAGCGGCCGGTATAGCGCGACATCGCCCAGCCGAGCAGGCCCATGTCGAGGATGTCCTGCACGCCGGCGGGATTGAGGATCGGCATCAGCGCGCTGGTGAACTCGCCTTCGGACCCATGCGGCAGCGTCGAGCTGCGGCAGGCATGGTCGTCGGCGGCCAGCGCCAGCACCCCGCCCAGCTTCGACGTGCCGGCGGCGTTGCCGTGCTTGAACACGTCGCCGCAGCGATCGACGCCCGGGCCCTTGCCGTACCACATGCCGAACACGCCATCGACCGTGGCGCCCGGAAACAGGTTGGTCTGCTGGGTGCCCCAGACCATGGTCGCGCCGAGGTCCTCGTTGAGGCCGGGCTGGAACTTCACGCCGGCCGCAGCCAGGTGTTTCTTCGCGCGCCACAGCTCGAGGTCGAAGCCGCCCAGTGGCGAGCCGCGGTAGCCGGAGATGAAGCCGCCGGTATTGAGCCCGGCCGCCTGGTCGCGGAGCCGCTGCATCAGCGGCAGCCGCACCAGCGCCTGCACGCCGGACAGGTAGATGCGGCCGCGGGTGCGGGTGAATTTGTCCTCCAGCGTGTAATCGCGGTCCAGCACGCCGGCCTGGGTGCCGGAATGGGTGAGCGCGGTGTTGGCGGAATCGGGGGAGGTAAGTTCGGCGGTGCTGGTCATGGCGGGCGGGTCGCTGGCGTGACGGCAGACAGGGGACGGCGCGATCGAACGACGCGTCGACACGGGACAAAGAAGCGGAATTCTAACAGCGAGGCGGTTTTCGGCCGGTCCCGGCGGTCTGTGTGCTGGCCGAGTCGCGTGCCTGGGTAAGCCCGCATGGGAGCGAGCGCTTGAACGCGGCCAGGGAGCAGTAACCGACGTCAAAGATCACAAGCTGACGTAAAAGGGTCGACTCAGGCGCTCTATTCAGCTTTAGATGTTAGGCACAAGTGAATGGCATTCATATTCAAGACGTTGGTACGTATGTTGCTTACGCTTGGTCAGTCGCGTTCATTTTGCTCGCCATCCTTCTTCTGAAGGTGGGCCAAGTGTTGCGGGGTAAGCGACAACGGGGATCGGGGGTTCGGGGTGCGCAGGCATGCCGAGGCCAGGGAAATCAGGCAGCGGCTTGCGGGGAAGGCAGCCGCGGTCTTGGGGAGAGTTCAGCGTGTTTTCGAATCTGGTCACTCTTGCAGCGACGGCGCGCCGGCGCCTGCGCCTCGCGGCCGTGCTCGGCTGCGCGCTGGTACTCAGCCCCATGGCCTTCGCGCAGAACGCGGTCAACACCGCGACCATCGCGCCGCCGACCGGCGTGGCCGATCCCGTCGCCGGCAACAACTCAGCGACCGACACCGACCCGGTTGCGCTGCCGGAACTCACGCTCACCAAGACCCACGTCGGCAGCTTCTCGGTCGGCGCCAACGGCGTCTACACGCTGACGCTGAGCAACAGCAGCACCGTCGCAGCGGGCGCCCCGACCAGCGGCACTCTCACGGTCACCGACACGCTCCCGACCGGGCTCACCTTCGTTTCGGGCACCGGTCCGGGTTGGAGCTGCGGCGCGGCGGGTCAACTGGTCACGTGCACGACCGCTGCCGTGATCAATCCACAGGCGTCGGCACCTTCCATCACGTTGACGGTCTCGGTGGCTGCCGCCGCCGCGCCGGGCGTGACCAACATCGCACGTGCCAGCGGCGGCGGCGATACGACTTGTCCGGCCAGCGGTGCGACGCAGCCGCGCTGCACGCCGAGCGATCCGACCACGGTCAACGCGCTACCGAGCTTCAATTTCTGCGCCGCCAACACCGTCTTCAACATCACCCAGAACGCGGGTGCCGTGAATGCTTACCAGTACACGCTGGGCAGCGGCACCGACACGTTGATCCCGGGCCTCAACCAGCTCCTCGCCGGCAGCTACAACGGGCTGATGGTGGACCCGCTCCAAAATCGCCTGCTGTTCATCCGGCAGGTCTCGGCGGGCAACGCCGAGGTTTGGGCGTACGACCCGGCCAACGGCGGCTGGTACGCGGCTTCGCCGACGTTCGCGTCGGCCAGCGTGCCGCGCGCCGGCATGACCTCGGCCGGCGTGGGGTACCTGATCGGCAACGGCGCTTCGCCGCCGGTGTGGCGCGTGACCGCCTCCGGTGCCTTCACCTACGCGGTCGCCGCGATCGGCAACCTGACCTTCGATTTCGCCCCCAGCAGCACCAGTTCCGGCGACGTGGCCTTCGACGCTGGCGGCAACGGCTGGATGACCGCGGGCGAAGACCTCTACAAGATCGACTTCAACGTCGCGCCGTTGGTCGCGGTGCGCCAGCAGCGGCCGTTGTTGAACGGATCGCCGAGCACGATCGCCTGGGCAGGCGTGGCCTTCGGCAGCGACAACAGGCTTTACGTCGCCAACAACATGCCCTCGCCGAGTCGGTACTACGCGCTCGATCTGGGCACCGGCGCGCTGACGCAGACCGCTTCGACGGCCGCGAATCAGGCGCTCGATCTGGCGTCCTGCGCCTTCCCGGCCGAACCGACGCCGGCACAGCTGCAGGTCGAGAAAACCCTCGGCCTGGTCAACGGCGCGCCTTACGTCGCGGGCGCTGCGGTCGCAGCTGGCGATACGCTGACCTACAACATCGCGATCGAACATGTCGGCGGCGATCTCGCCGCGACGCTGTTCCCGGGCGACGTCGTCGAAACGCTGCCGGCGAACACCACGGTGGTCGCGGCCGGCAACGACTTCACCTGCGCCGGCGCCAACTGTCCCAACACCGCCGCGGTCAACGTGGCGGCGGGAACGAGCACGACGCTCGATTTCATCGTGACCGTCAACGATCCGCTGCCGGCCGGCGTCACCACCATCGCCAATGCGGTGACGGTCGAAGGCGTGGATTGCGCGACCGCAGGCAACGACTGCAGCGAAACCACGACGCTCGCGCCGGTGGTGACGGTGGCCAAGACATCGAACCCGGCCAGCGGTGCAACGGTGAACCCGGGCGACACGATCGATTACACGCTGACGATCACGGTCGCCACCGCGGCGACCACCGCCGCGGTCACGCTGACCGATACGCTGAGCGCAGGACAAACCGCCGGTGCGATGCCGGCCGGTTGTTCGGTCGCAGGCCAGGTCGTGACCTGCGTGCTGGCGGCCGCTTCCGCGCCGGGCAGCTATACCTTCGTCTACCCGGCTACGGTCAACGCCAACGCGACCGGTTCGATCGGCAATAACGTGGTGCCGAGCGGACCGGACGATCCGACCTGCGCGGCCGGCGCGTGCACGACGACGCATCCGATCATCGCCACGGCGGTCACGGTGGCGAAGAGCTCGAACCCGGCCAGCGGCGCGACCGTCAATCCGGGCGACACGATCGACTACACGCTGTCGGTGACCGTCGCCAATTCGGCGACTACCGGCGCGGTGACGTTGACCGATACCTTGAGCGCGGGCCAGACGCTCGGCGCCATGCCCGCTGGCTGCTCTGCCGCGGGGCAAGTGGTGACCTGCGTCCTGACGGCCGGGAGCGTGCCGGGCACTTACACCTTCGTGTATCCGGCCACGATCGCCGCCAACGCGACCGGTTCGGTCGGCAACGCGGTCGTCCCGAGCGGTCCGGATAATCCGAGCTGCGTCGCGGGTGGCTGCACGACCACGCATCCGATCGTGGCGACGTCGGAGACGGTGGCGAAATCGTCGAATCCCGCGAGCGCCACCACCGTGGCCCCCGGCCAGCAGATCGACTACCTCCTCACCGCGACCGTGTCCGGTTCGATCACCACCGGCGCGGTGACGCTGACCGACACCTTGAGTGCTGGTCAGACGCTCGGTGCGATGCCAGCCGGTTGTTCGGCCGCTGGCCAGGTCGTCACCTGCGTGCTCGCTGCTGGCGCCTTGCCGAGCGGCAGCCCGTACACCTTCGCGTACAGCGCGACGGTCGATGCCAACGCGACCGGTTCGATCGGCAACAACGTCGTGCCGAGCGGTCCGGACAATCCGA